>NZ_JAVDVH010000008.1:0-143561 GCF_031456775.1 Acinetobacter sp. 3657
CCTGATCCCTTCCCGAACTCAGAAGTGAAACCTCTTCGCGCTGATGGTAGTGTGGCACTTGCCATGTGAGAGTAAGTCATCGCCAGCTTTTAAATCTAAACACCCCAGTCTCGTAAGAGGTTGGGGTGTTTTTTATGGCGCTGAAAGAGAGAAATATAAATTAAAGATTGGAATTTTAAAATAAAGGTAATTAAGGAGTGACTAATTGGATGGTTCACCCTAAATATGTTCAGCCTTTTTATTTGGAATTTATGAATGGCAATATTATTTTAATATCTGAAGCAAAACGAAAGGTTCTATGGAAAGCATTTACAAGTTGTGCTTTAGAACTATCAGATATTGAAATTATACAGATGGTTAATGAAGGGTGGCGTTCTGAAAAAGTTGGAGTGTGGACAATTGCTTTAAGAAAGATGGATCAATTTTCTGATAAAATCCTTTTAAGGCTGTTACAGTACCCGAATCATACAGAACATTTATGTATATGCCTTGCTCGCCTTGGAGGGGAACAATCTTACGAAGGGTTATTAAAATATATAGAAAAGTGTAATCACATTGTATTGGAGAATAGGTACATTAATGAAGCATTACAACCAGAATGGGCTTACGCAGCATTAAATTATTTACAGCCAGAAAGTAAGGTATTGCATGATAGGCAATGGTTTTTATTTCTTGAAGGATTGCCTCCCGTGTATAAGGAATTTTGGAAAAAAAGACATAATCATGTTCAATCTACATTTCTTTTAGTAATGGAATTGTTTGATATTCATCTATAAAATATTATTTAGATATGATGAACTTCTCTTCCTGTATTTGCTTATTGAGATCATTTGATTTTGAGGGGAGTTTAATACCGATTATAATTACTAGTCTTTAATCGTAATAATGAATGTTTCAAATATTTTACCTTGTTGATATTTCTATAAAAATTTTTATTTTGATAAATCCTAGTGATAAAATAAGTTGAATTTCTTTTTTCCTTATATGCGTAAACATTTCTTTATGTTATAAATAATTTTATAGGCATGTTTTTTGCTTGATTTTGTGAAGGAAGATTTTATGAGATTATCTGTTGGGTTGAAAGTTACGAATAGTCTATCGCTAACTCCTCAATTGCAGCAGGCAATTCGGCTCTTACAGCTTTCAAGTTTAGAGTTGGAGCAAGAAGTACAAATACAATTAGATAGTAACCCGTTACTGGAAAAAATTGAAGAGATTGGCACAACAGAAAGCTTATCTACATTAGAGCCAGAGGAAAATGCGGATTTAACAACAGAACTTAATGCTGATCATCTACCAAATGATTTACCTGTTGATACAGAATGGGATGATATTTACACCCATCAGTCTACAGCTTTAGGATCACCTGAGTATGAAGAACGAGAAGATAATCGGCAGGTTCAACATAATCTAAAAGAACATATTTTAGAACAAGTTAATTTATTACATTTTTCTAATATAGATAAGTTGATTGCATATTGTTTAGTAGATTCTTTAGATGAGAAAGGATTCCTAGATGCTGATTTAGATGAAATTCTGTTTGCCGTAACGCGCATATTGCAAGAAATGGATAGTGAGGAAGAGGTTGAATTAGATGAAATCATTGTTGTTCTTAAACATATTCAGCATTTGGACCCAGTGGGTGTCGGTTCGCGAAACCTTGCAGAATGTCTTATGATTCAACTCGGAAGTTTGAACGAAAAATCTCCTTATGTGGCTGAAGCAAAGAAGCTTCTGAAGAGTTATGAGCTGCTCATTGCAAATGATTTAAATAAGTTGTTAAAACAAACGGGCTTATCTAAAGAGCAGTTAAAAAGTGCAGTTGATTTATTAAAAACTTTGAAGCCTTATCCTGGTTTAGAGTTCAATCAACAAGAATCTGAATATCAAGTTCCAGATGTCGTTGTTGCTAAAAAAGATCTACATTGGCAGGTGCAACTTAATCCTGATGTCATTCCAAAATTGAGAATCAACTCCTTTTATTCCAGCATGATTCGTCGTGCTGATCAAAGTGATGACAATGTTTATCTACGCAATCAGATGTTGGAGGCTAAAAATTTCATTAAAAGTGTTGATGAGCGTCATAAAACACTATTAAAAGTCGCGACGTGCATTGTTGAGCATCAAAGAGCATTTTTAGAGTTGGGACCTGAGGCGATGAAGCCTTTGGTGTTGCGTGATGTTGCTGAAGAAGTTGAATTACATGAATCGACAGTGTCTCGCGTGACAACCAATAAATATATGCTGACGCCGCGTGGGCTTTTTGAATTGAAATATTTCTTTTCAAGTCATGTCGGAACAACGGCAGGTGGGGAGGCTTCTTCCACAGCGATTCGAGCCATGATTAGAAAATTAGTTTCGAATGAAAATCCGCGTAAACCTTTGTCGGATAATATAATTGCTGAGATGTTAAAAGTAGAAGGAATTGAGGTCGCTCGACGGACTGTCGCAAAATATCGTGAATCGTTACATATTCCATCATCTTCTGAAAGAAAAGTCTTGATCTGAATTTCAAGGTGTGACTATTCTAGGCATTCATTATGACCAAATAATGAATTTTTTAATAATCACTAGAGGACTCGCTAAGATGATTTAATGAGTGTTGAACCACATTATATGCATTAGATTGCTTGGGCGATGTTTTCGTATCCTAAGAAAAGGTGAGGGATAGAATTATGCAAATAACGATTCGTGGACACCATTTAACCATTACACCTGCAATTGAAGAGAATATTAAAGAAAAGTTTAGTCAAATGACCAAGCATCTAGATCAGGTAAATAGTATGCAGATCAAATTGGCTAAAGATCATCAAGTTGATAAACGTTCACATAAAGGGAGTGCAAACCATATTGCAGAAGCAATTATACGTCTGCCGGGGATTGAATTGTTTGCACAGGCGACAGCCGATGATATGTATACTTCGATAAAAAAACTAACAGAAAAATTAAAGCGACAGCTTGCAAAACATAGAAAAATACAATGTTCTTATCAACATGAACTTGCAATTTTGACTTAATTTTTAAGTTGAGTGAAAGAGGCTTTTTATAGAGCCTCTTTTTTTAGTGATAAAAAAAGAAAACGCTTACTGAATTATATGAAAAAGTTATAGTAAAATAGCGCGTTTTACACCAATGGTTGTATAAGAGGTCTTGGCAATGAATAGTGAGCAGCTCACGCAAATTTTAAAAGAAGCTTTTCCTGAAGCAGAAGTAGCAGTGAGCGGACAGGCTGGCAAGTTTGACCTTCGTATTGTTGATGACCAGTTTGAAGGTAAACGTACCGTCACTCGCCAACAGGCTGTTTATGCACCCCTGAATTCTTATATTGCGAGTGGTGCAGTTCACGCTGTTACGATTCGCGCAATGACAAAAGACGAATGGCGTAAAGCAAGCCTTTTCGGAGCATAAATATTAATGGATAAATTTTTAATTACGGGCGGTGTTAAGCTCGAGGGCGAAGTGCGCATTTCTGGTGCTAAAAATGCAGCTTTGCCTTTACTTGCAGCAATGATCCTTGCTGACTCTCCGATTACGCTAACCAATGTACCTAATCTAAAAGATGTGAATACATTGGTTGAGCTGATAGCTGGCTTGGGTATCACCATGCGTTATGAGGGTGAAACGGTTTGTGCTGATGCTTCGACATTAGATAATCAATTTGCACCTTATGAACTTGTAAAAACGATGCGCGCCTCTATTTTGGTGCTTGGTCCATTGTTGGCGCGTTATGGCAATGCTAAGGTTTCATTGCCTGGTGGCTGTGCGATTGGTTCACGTCCAGTTGATCAGCATCTAAAAGCATTAGAAGCTTTAGGCGCACAAATTGAAGTTGAAAATGGTTATGTCCATGCTTCAGTTGATGGCCGCTTAAAAGGTGGCGAAGTTTTTTTTGATATGGTTACTGTCGGTGGTACAGAAAATATCTTAATGGCTGCGGCATTGGCTGATGGTGTAACCACGATTCGTAATGCTGCTCGTGAACCAGAAATTACTGATCTTGCGCAAATGCTGATTAAAATGGGCGCTAAGATTGAAGGTTTAGACACGGATACGTTGGTTGTAACTGGTGTTGAAAGCTTGCATGGTTGTGAATACGCTGTGGTTGCTGACCGTATCGAGACGGGTTCATATTTAGCTGCTGCTGCGATTACGGGTGGTCGAGTTAAAACCACGCATACTGATCCTTTATTGCTAGAAGCGGTATTGGAAAAATTTGAAGAAATGGGTGCAGAAGTTACTTGTGGTGATGACTGGATTGAGTTGGATATGCAGGGTAAACGTCCTAAAGCTGTGAGTTTTAGAACACTACCGCATCCAGATTTCCCTACAGATATGCAAGCACAATTGATGGCGGTGAATGCAATCGGTCGTGGTTTTGCAACGATTTCTGAAACAATTTTTGAAAATCGTTTTATGCATGTACCTGAACTGTCTCGTATGGGTGCAAACATTCAAGTCGAAGGGCATGACGCGGTTGTAACTGGAGTAGAGACACTTCAAGCTGCACCTGTGATGGCGACTGATTTGCGTGCTTCATTTTCCCTAGTCCTTGCAGCTTTGGTTGCAGAGGGTGAGACACTGATTGATCGTATTTATCATATTGATCGTGGTTATGAACATATCGAAGAAAAATTGCAAAGTTTAGGGGCTCAGATTAAGCGAGTAAAAGGATGAATGACTTAAGAAACGATGATCCAAATTTTGATGTAATGGGCAATTTTGATCATGGTTTAACTTTGGCACTCAGTAAAGGTCGTATTTTAAAAGAGACTTTACCTTTACTTGAAAATGCAGGCATTAATTTACTGGAAGATCCAGAAAAGTCGCGTAAGTTGATTTTTCCAACTACGCATAAAAAAGTACGTATTCTTATTTTACGTGCTTCGGATGTGCCGACTTATGTTGAAAATGGTGCAGCAGATTTTGGTGTGGCGGGTAAAGATGTATTGATGGAGCATGGCGCACAACATGTGTATGAATTGCTTGATCTAAAAATTGCCAATTGTAAGTTAATGACTGCGGGTAAAGTGGGAATGCAACGTCCAAAAGGGCGTTTAAAGATCGCGACCAAATATGTCAACTTAACACGTCAATATTATGCAAGTTTAGGTGAGCAAGTGGATGTGATTAAGCTCTACGGTTCAATGGAGCTTGCACCGCTCGTTGGATTGGGCGATTACATTGTCGATGTGGTCGATACAGGAAATACCTTGCGTGCCAATGGTTTAGAGCCATTAGAGGAGATTTGTAAGGTTTCTTCGCGTTTAATCGTTAATAAAGCAAGTTTCAAACGTAAACAAGCTTTATTAAACCCAATCCTGACTCAACTTGAGCAGGCGATTAAAGAACGTTCGAAATAAAAGCGCCTATTCTGTACAAAGGTCAACTTAGGTTGGCCTTTTATTTTTTAGTTTGTCGGGATTGCGCATAACATAGATATTTTGAATCTGCTGGTTGCAATCAAATGCAAATGTCATCGCGATCACACAATTATGCTGTTGATCATATAACTTAAAGCCAATATTGCCATTGAGATGGCATATTTCCCAAAAAAGCTCATTCCAAGCCTGAAAGAGCAAGCGCTCAAAAAAGCGTAATACACTGGGCTGATCGATGAGTGGTTGAGGAATAGCTGAAACCTTACCGCCACCATCAGCAGCAAGCTGAATATCTTCACTCAGAAGCTTTTTAAGTTGATCAAGATTATGTGAGTGAATGGCGTCTCTAAAGGCATTTAGTAAAGTCATCTGATGTGAAGTTGGTAATGTCGAAAGTACCTTTGGTTGTTCTGAAATTCGTTTTCTTCCACGTACTACTAATTGCCGACAATAACTGTGCTGCTCTTGAAGAATTTCAGAAACCTCTTGGTAATCAAGATTAAAGATATCATGCAGTAAGTAAGCAGCTCGTTCTTTGGGTGAGAGTTTTTCAAGAACTAAAAGAAATGCAGTCGATAAGGTGTAATCAGATTCAATCGATATCTGTTCTGTATGTTGATACGGTTCGGGTAACCATGTACCCACATATTCAGTCCGTGACTTGTGGTGAGAACGAAGCAAGTCAATACAATGGCGTGTGCAAACCGATGTAAGCCAAGCTTGGGGATTGAGGATTTCCTCTTTAGGCTGCATTTGCCATTTTAGAAAAATATCCTGTAATACATCATCTGCGTCATGTGTTGAACCTAAGAGGCGATAAGCTAGGCCGAACAAGAATGCTCGGCTTGCTTGAAATAGATCTAAATCGTGTTTCGTGAGATTTTGTTGATTTTGCATCATCTTTAATGTTGTGAAATGCCGATACGATTCCATAAATTAATCATGCCAATCAATAAAGTTAAAGCAGATATTTGCTGTTCGTTAAAATATTTTAATAGGTTGGAACGCAGCGGCGCATAATCTGTTTGAGGGTGTAGTGTTGTTAATGCTTCTACCCAAGCAAAAGCAACTTTTTCTTGGTCACTGTAGTCTGCACAATGACGCCATATAATGAGGCGGTCTAAACGTGATTGGGTTTCACCATCTGCCAATGCTTCGGCAATATGCATTTTTACGCAATAAGCACATCCATTGATTTGTGAAGCTCTTAACAGAACTAAATGATAAAGTGGGCGTTCGATCAAGGCTAAGTCATCAATATTTTTGTGTACTTGATGAAGATGATGTACTGCACTTGGTAAATGTTTTTGCGGATGAATATTACTGTTCGTCATTTTAAAACTCCTGATATGAACAAATAGGGTTCTTAGATTGACGAATCAGCATTCAAATTTGTGACAACGATTTAAAAATAATTTTTAAGAGATTGTTTTATTTTAAAAATATTTCTATTTTATTATAGTTTTTTAGGTGAGTAATGCTATTGGATTGCTCATCGGCACACTAATTTTATCTCATAATTTTTTTAGGCTGATATTGCATCCACAAATAGAGTGAAAAAGAGTAAACTTAGCGCTCTCTTATTCGCCTTGTGGGTAAATTGATGCGACGTTTATCGACTCAGGATCAAAATTTTAAACAGACATTTGCTGAGCTATTAGCATTTGAAACTGTCAATGATCCTCAATTAATACAAACTGTAGATCAAATTATTGCTGATGTTCGTCAGCATGGTGATGATCATGTGCTGAAATTAACGCAACAGTTCGATCGACATCCCGCGCATCAATTCTCTGATTTAGAACTCACTCAAGCACAACTTAAAACTGCATTTGAGGGATTAACGGTTGAAATCCGTGATGCACTAGAACTTGCTGCAAAGCGTATTCGTGCTTTCCATCAAGCTCAAAAGCAAGAAGGGTGGACTTATATTGATGAGTTAGGAAATACTTTAGGTCAAAAAGTCACACCACTGGACCGGGTTGGTATTTATGTACCGGGTGGTTTAGCTTCTTACCCATCTTCTGTATTGATGAACGCACTTCCTGCCCATGTTGCAGGTGTTCCTGAAATCATTATGGTTGTTCCAGCACCGAATGGTGAGTTGAATCCATTGGTATTGGCAGCCGCACATTTGGCTGGTGTGAGTCGGGTCTTTACAATTGGCGGTGCGCAAGCCGTCGCTGCTTTGGCTTATGGCACACAAACTGTTCCAGCAGTAGATAAAATTACTGGTCCAGGAAATCGTTTTGTTGCAGCGGCAAAAAGAGCCGTATTTGGTCAAGTCGGTATTGATATGATCGCAGGACCTTCAGAAATTTTGGTTTATGCCGAAGGCGAAAATAATGCGGATTGGCTTGCGATGGATGTGTTGTCACAAGCGGAACATGATACGGTTGCCCAAGCTATTTTTATCACACCTGATGAGGCACTTTTAAATGCTGTTGATGCAGCCATTGAAAAGCATTTAAGTGAATTGCCAAAAGCAGAAATTGCCAGAACTTCAATTCAAAATCGTGGTGCTTTGGTTCTCGTTAAAGATCGAGCAGAAGCAGTTGAATTGATTAATCAAGTTGCACCTGAGCATTTAGAGCTTTGTTTAGATGATGCTGAACAGATGAGCCAAGAGATTCGTCATGCTGGTGCAATCTTTATGGGGCGTTATACGCCTGAAGCAATTGGTGATTATTGTGCAGGTCCAAACCATGTCTTGCCAACATCGGGTACAGCGCGCTTCTCGTCTCCACTTGGCGTCTATGATTTTCAAAAGCGTTCTAGCCTAATCATGTGCTCGCAGGAAGGTGTTAAACCTTTGGCGAAAACTGCGGATGTGCTTGCGGTACAGGAAAATCTAGATGCTCATGCTCGTTCAGCACGTTACCGTTATCAATAAATCTAATTTAAAACTTCTCCCTAAGCCTCTCCTTATAGGAGAGGGAATAGCCACCTGCAGACTTAATATTTTGGTGGAATAAGTTTGAATATTCCTCTTCGAGAGCTTAGGTGAGGGTTAAAAGAGAAAATAAAATGTCGAATATCACAACAGAACAAATGCGTTTTTGGAGTCCTGAAGTTCGTGAATTGGAACCGTATATTCCCGGTGAGCAACCCAAAATTCAGAACTTATTAAAGCTCAATACCAATGAAAATCCATATCCGCCATCACCGAGAGTTGAGGCGGCGGTCCAAGCTGTTTTGGCAAATCAAGCCGATGCCTTGCGCCTATATCCTGACCCTGACGCAACAGCCTTGAAGCAAGCGATTGCCAAACAGCAAAATGTTGAGATTGCACAAGTCTTTGTGGGAAATGGTTCTGATGAGGTTTTAGCACATATTTTTAAAGCATTTTTTATTCAAAAAGAAGCTGTGCTTTATCCAGATATTACTTATAGTTTTTATCCTGTTTATAGTCAGTTCTTTGGCATTCACACCCAGCAAATTCCATTGAATGAAAATTTTGAAATAGATGTTGCAGATTATAAGCAAGCGAATGGTGGGGTGATTATTACCAATCCAAATGCACCAACCAGTATTGCTTTGGGTTTGGATCAAATCGAACAGGTTTTACAAGCAAATCCTAATCGAGTGGTTGTGATTGATGAAGCTTATGTCGATTTTGGTGCTGAAACTGCTGTTCAGTTGGTCAAAAAATATGAAAATTTAGTGGTCTGCCAAACGACATCTAAATCACGTTCATTGGCTGGTTTGCGTGTTGGATATGCCATTGCACAAAGTCATTTGATTGCTGCCCTTGAAGCAGTAAAAAATAGTTTTAACTCCTATCCGATGGATCGTTTTGCCATTGCAGCCGCTGTTGCTTCCTTTGAGGATCAGGCTTACTTTGAGGCGCAATGTAAAAAAGTCATAGACAGTCGTGAAAAGTTGATCAGTGAGTTAATGGCTTTAGGTTTTCAAGTATTGCCATCAAAAGCCAATTTCATTTTTGCCACGCATCCAAAACATGATGCGGCTCAATTGATGCAACAACTACGTGATCATGGGATTTTGGTCCGTTATTTCAATAAACCTCGGATTAACCAATTCTTGCGTATCACGATTGGTACAGATGAACAAAATAAGCGTTTAGTGGATACGCTAAAAACGCATATTTTATAAATCTATTTTTGATTTAGAGGTTTGTTTTCTGCCATGTGTTGAGTAAATTGAGCATGGCAGAAATTTTATCAAAACATTCTTGATATTCAGCTTCAGCATCAGAAGCGATGGTGATACCACCACCTGCCCACATGGATAATTCGTTTTGATATTTTTGAATACTGCGGATCAAAATATTCCATCGACCTGTTCCATCAAAATTAAAATATCCTAAACTACCGCAATAAGCACCGCGGGGCGCACCTTCTAGTTCCTCAATAATTTGCATGGCACGAATTTTAGGTGCTCCTGTAATTGAACCACCAGGTAGGGCAGACAATAACATTTGCATAGGATTGATTTCTTCTTTCATGGTCGCGGTAATTTCACTGACCATGTGATGCACTTGATTGAAACTTTCGATTTCAAATAGTTTGGTGGTTGTGACCGAACCTGTCTCAGCGTAAACACTTAAATCATTGCGTAATAAATCAACGATCATGACATTCTCAGCTTGGTCTTTTTCCGAGCGACTGAGTTTTTCTTTAGATCGCTGATCCTGTTGAGGGTCATTAAAACGTGGCATGGTTCCTTTGATGGGACGGGTTTTTATTTTTCGATTATTTTGGAATTCAATAAATAACTCAGGAGAACAACTGAGTAATTCAAAATCATTAATTTTTAGATAGCCTGCATAAGGTGCGTGTGTGAGCTGCCATAATGCTTGTGCAGAATTTAATAACGAACCTTGAGCAGTCGCTTTGAACTCTTGGGTGAGGTTAATTTGATAACAATCTCCCGCTTTAATATATTCCTGAACGTGTTGGAATGCATTTAAGTATTGTTGTTTTGACCAGCGAGGGTGGGATGCTTCAAGTAAAGTAAGTGCGGACAGGTTCTTGGATGTTGGTTGAGCTATGAGATCAGATATAAATGCATAAATAGCCTGAGCATTTTCTTCACGGCTATGAAAATACCAAGCATTGTCCTGAAATCTCAAAAAAGTTGAGTATTGACCTAAGAAAAAACTGGGTTGAGGGTGGCTGGAAATATTGACATGCTGATTGGCACTATAGTCATAACTGAAAAAACCAATATATCCACCATCAAATACAACATTTTGCTGAGAGCTTTGAGTGGTTTGATCAAAGTTTGAGAACTCGGTAACGGTTGTTGCTTTTGGTTGTAATTGATATTGATTGAATGCAGTTTGATGAAACTGTTGAAGTATGGACTGTTGAAATACTAGAAACTTTTTAGGTAAAAAAGCAATGACAGGGAGATTTTGGTCATGCAAATAGACCAAACCCGTCAAATCATAAAGTTGGGAGAGAAGGTCAAATGCAGATGTAAGTTCTGTATTAAGCTTTTGTTTAAAATAAGACATAAAATGAAAATATATACATCTACATTTGGGAAAAAGGATTGTACTACAATCAAAAAATGCTCGTGATACTTTATAGTGATTTAGAATAAAAAATAGACAGACATTTCGTTGATATGATCAAAAAAAACTTGGGAAATTGAGGTTAGTGTTATTGATACAGAGAGAGGAAAGAAAAATTTTGCTTACATTTTATGGTTACTTTAATGAAAGTAGACAAAGGGTCTTGTTTTTGACCATTGGGATCAAAATTCGAGTGATTGATTTTTATAAATAACTATATTTTTTAAATGTTTATTTATCTTTGTGTGTTGTGGGGCTGAATGCCTTGAGGGGCGCCGTTTATCGGGTTGTTACTAAAAAACATTTAACAGTAGTTGAACATAAAATAACAAACGAGTAATTTAGTAGTTGCTAAGCGAACTACTCAAGGATTGGAAGTTCAGGTTGTCATTTAATAAAAAACAACAGTGGACAGTTTAGAGTAGTGAAAGTCAAAAAATAAATGCTCTTGGGAGAGTGCTCAATGAAAATGTTTACTAAACTCGTTTTAGTTTCTTCAATGGCGATTAGCGCAAATGCAATGGCTATGCAAGCAATGGACGATGCTGCACTAAGCGCTGCAACTGGTCAAGATGGTATTTCTATTGGTATCGCTGTTGGTGCTGGTGGTATCTCTATCGATAACTTATATATTCACGATAATGATGGTTTACAAGCATCAACTGGCATTACTGGTGCAACTGGTGATGCTGGTGCGATTTCTATCGCTGGCGTTACGATTACTCAAAAAGGAGCTGGTAACCTTTTAGATTTGGTTATTGATTCAGATGCTGGTACAGGTAATACAACAGGTTCTGGTCCAAACAGCTCTGCGTTCTTGAATATTGCAGCAACAGTTGGTGCTGTTGATGTATCAATTGGTTCAATAGGGGTTGGTGTTTCTGGTACTAGCCAAAATGCTGCTTTGATAGCTGATGCTTCTACAGTAGGTGATGTTCGCCGCGGTGCTACTGGTGTTAACGAAATTATCACTGGTCTTGATTTGTCACTAGGTACTATTACTGCAAATATTCAATTAGGTTCTGCACCTCAAGGCGCTATGATTAAAGTAGACTCTACTTTATCTGGTCTTGATATTAAAAATCTAGGAATTGTTGATGCTGCTGGTGGTGGTACTATCAATATCGGTGGTATTCATGTTCGAGGCGAGTCTGGTGCTGCAATTGGTGTTGACTTGGATATTAACGTTAAAACTACTGGCTTAGAAATTGTAAATAACAGTACTGCTAAAAATGATGTTTATATTCGAAGCGTTGGTTTGGGTGGTGCTTCAATTGGTGATGTAGAAATTCAAGGTTTAAATGTTGGTTCATCAACAATTACCATTGCTGGTCACTAATTTTCTTCAAGCAAAAAAAGCGCTTCATGCGCTTTTTTTGCTATATATGTTTTGGTTAAATATTAATATAGTCATATTGTGTCTATGGCTATGTTTTGGATACATAAAATAAGTCCAACTCAAGATAAAAACATACATTTCGTCAAAAAAAATAAAAAAAAGCTGTATTTTTTCATAAAAAAAGGTATCTTCAACAGGCAAGGACGTAGTGTTTGTGACTAAACACTAAAAATAAAATGAATAAGGCAAGTGCTGCCACGGTTAGAAAAAGAGACTTATGTTAGAGATCGCTTTAGGCTCGGCATTGATGTATTACTTCTCAACGCAAGCCTTTGAAATAGAAAAAAAACCTGAGGGGACTGTTCACTACACAGAAACCCTAGATTCTCGCAACCCTTCTTTTACACGGAATCACCGTGAAGCTGTCACTATTAAACCTGCTGTAGAGGATCAGTTTCGCGGTATCGTCCGTCAAGCTTATGACTATAGCTGTGGTTCGGCTGCATTAACCACGTTGTTAAATGGTTATGGTGGTCTGAGTTTAACAGAACAGCAAACGATGTCTGGTTTACTTCAATATGGTGAATATCAACGCATTATTGAGCGCCGTAGTTTTTCACTATTGGACATGAAACGCTTTGTGACAGCGATCGGATTAAATAGTAACGGTTATAGAGGAAAGTTTTCAGATCTCGTTGAGTTAAAACAACCAGCTATTGTACCAATTACTTATGCAGGCTTTAAGCACTTTGTTGTTTACAAGGCATATAAAGATGGACGCGTCTATGTCGCTGATCCTGCTTTAGGCAATATTAGCTTTGATGAAGTTCGTTTCCAAGAGGTATGGGATAACAATACACTCTTCCTTGTTGATGTACCTGAGTCATATCGGAAAAATTTATTGGCTTTGCAAGATGCAGATATGCGACATGTAGAAGACTCGACTATAAATAAATATGCGCTTGCAGATATTCAATTTCAAACGTCTCGGTTTGAACGTATAGCTGATAAAGCATCTACAATGCGTCGAGTAATAGATACAGACCCAGAGTCAACAAATTTTAACCGACCGATTACGACGTATATGCGGATGTACTATAAGCGCAAATAGTCCTTAATTTTAATAAATTAAATGCATAAGCAGGATGTTTTAATGAATAATCAATGGATGAATCTGAGTGTGTTGGCCTTAAGCTTAAGTGCGATCACAACAAGTCTTTATGCGGAAGAGCAAATACCAGTAGAACAGGCTGAGCAGCAGGTTCAAGAAGCTGAGCAAATATCAGCTGATGAATCAGAGAGTCCTTCAGTAACCGAAAATAGCGCAAATCAGGCTGCAACCGCTTTACAGAAACAAGAAGGGGACGCTTCGCAAGAAACGAACCTGCAAGAGGTCTTTACGTCTAGTGAGCGACAATACTCATTGATTAAGAAGGGTGTGATTTCTTCATATTATGACATTGATTATACCTATTATCGTGATAGTCGTCTTGATTTAGCATTGAGTGACAGTAATAGTACTTTGGAAAGGTTGCGTGTAGAAGAAGATGCTAATCACACTTTAACCAATACCTTTACCTTGCAATATGGTTTTTTGGATAATGTCACCCTATCTGCTTCATTGCCTTTTATTGCTAAAAAACAGTTATTGGATGATAAAACTGCGGCAGGCTTAGGTGATGTCTCTTTCAGTGCACGTTGGGAGCCATTCCCACTCAAACAAGGGCGTCTGCCTTTGATTGTATTTGGTAGTTTATCGACCAAGACTGGTGATAGTCCTTATGAAATTGCGACAGATGAACTATCTACGGGTAAGGGGTATTACTCAGTTGGTGGTGGTGCGAGTACACGTAAATATATTGATCCTGTAGTTTTATTCACATCAGTTTCAGCAAGCTATGGTTTCAAAGAGTCTGGATTAAACCAAGTCCGTGGTAATCGAATTTTAGATAGTTTCGATCCTGGTTTAAGTGGTGGATTTTCATTCGGTTTTGCTTACTCATTTAACTATGATGTTTCGCTGACGATGTCATATCAACAAAGTTTCAACACTGGCGCAAAGTTTTATTTCAAAAATGATGAGAGCTTTAAGTCAGCAGATCAAAGTAGCTCGATGTTATCGTTTGCTTTAGGTGTGCGTGTGTCACCAGAAACAATTGTTAATGGAACGGTCGGAATAGGCTTAACTGAGGATGCACCAGATGTATCATTAGGCTTATCTTTCCCACTTGATATTATAGGTTTCGGCAAGAAACTACGTTAAGGAGACGTAAAGGTGAAATATCCTAAATTATGTCCTTTGACGATTAGTATTCTGATTGCAGGACTTTCCAATATTACGCATGCTCAACTAGGGCAAGATTTATCCGTAGATTTAAGATCACTGGCATTGGGAAATGCGGTAACCGCGGATCCACCTGGCATTAGCGCAGTGCATTTCAACCCTGCTGGCCTCGCGAAATTGGAAGGTTTACAAACTGATGTACAAGGGATTTTAGCCAATTTCTCAATTAAACGGGATTACACTGCACCTGCTGGCTACAATGTCTTTGGCTATTCTGATGATCCGCTCGTTTGTAATGATGGGCCAGAGATAGATGCTCGAATATGTACAGATTTTAAGGGGACGGTCTCTGGCGATGTCGAGTATGCAAGTATTTACGTTCCAGGTTTGAAGAAAATTGTCGATCTAGGGCCTAATATGCCGATAGCAGCTCCCACTGCTGGTATTTCATATAAGCCACCTGGCTCAAAAGTAACCTATGCAACAGCAATTTATGCACCCTTAGTCGCGGGCTTTGGTGCTGAAGATGGTAATCCTAGTAATTATATGGGACAACAAGTCGCATTAGAGCGTATAACTTACTTGTCGCCATCATTTGGCTATCAAGTCAATGATCATTTGGCGATTGGTGCTTCATTCGGAATGTCTTATCAAGCGATTGCATTGAAAACCGACTTACGTTTCCCCAATGAAATGATTGGGGTGTTGCGAATGGTTGATGAAGTCGTTTGCGCGCCATTTAAGGGTAATGGCGACATTATTACGGATTTATTACTTTTTGGGATGTGTAACTCAAAAGAAGGGATGAATCCATTTAACAAAATGGGTGCTCTTGAAGTTTCAATGGAGCAATCGTTGAGTCCCAGTTATAACCTAGGGATTTTATGGGAACCAACAGATGATTTTAGCTTTGGTATGGTTTATCAAAGTGAAGCAAAAATGCGACTGCGCGGTAAGTATCTCATCAATAATGCGACCGCACCACAACAACTTGTTGCAGGTCTAAACTCTTCAGCAACTGGACAAGTTTTGGCAGCGATATTGGGTTTGCCTGGATTTGTACCTGATATTGAATCTGGTTTAGTTGCGATGAATTTTAAATATCCGCAACACTTCAAAGCTGGGATTAAATACAAAATATTCCCAGATTTACAGATGAATTTTGACATCGGTTGGACAGATTTCTCTGCTTGGGATAAATTCGAATTTGAGTTTGATCGTCAAATTTCATTATTAAAAGTTGCAAAACTATTGTCTTCAGATGTTACAGATCGCTCACTGGCCTTGCCATTAAAGTTTCAGTCCTCATGGCGTTGGGGGATTGGTTTTGAATATTCAGCGACAGATCGTTTAAAGCTACGGATGGGATATGAGCCGCGAACCAGTTCAATTCCTGATGATAAACGCAATACCATGGTACCGATTAACAATGCACAGTTGTTTGGCTTGGGTTTAGGCTATCGATTTGACCAAGATACAGATTTAGATTTATCAATTGGTTTTTTACGCAGTCGTGATGATATTCCAGCAAATACCAGTAGCCTAGCCAACAAAACTGGGGTTGATAATATTTTACTCAACCCATATGCAGGTCTAGATATTAAAACAAATACGAAGGTTACATTACTTGGTATTAATTATAGAACAAGATGGTGATGCAAAAGACAATGAAACATGGATCTAAATTTGCGATGCTCATGCTAGGTGCTGTATTGGCAAATGGGTCGACTGGCTATGCAGATGGTTTTTATACAATTATTGGGCCAGATGGTCGCCCAATGATTGTGCCTAAAAAAAATGTACAACGGGATGTATCGCCAAAAAAACAAGTTGAGCATGTCACCCCTCAAAAGAAAGCTGAACCATTAGATAAGTCAAAGCCAGTTCGATTACAATCGTCTGAGCCAAAGTTAAATACGAACAAAGACTTAATGCCGCAACAACAACCCTTAAACTCTGTAGAGGTTCACTCTTCTCGTGTAAGCTCAACGAAAGATACAGCAATCGAAAATCGTGTTCTCAAGTCCTCGGCAGATAAAGAAATAGCAAACCGCGTGGTGACCAAGACAAATGCTCCGGTAGAGGAGAAAGCGGTTATCCAACCGAAGAAAATAGAAAAAACGCAAATGCAGGTTGCTAAAGAGCAGCAACCATCTATTGTCAAAGAGACCTCCACCCCCTCATCTTTAGCTCCTATTCAGCAAACAACAACGCCAAGCGCTTTCGCTAAAATTGATGGCATTGAATATGTGAATAATGAATACCTTGAAGACCAAGAATTCAATTTGGATGGGAAAAAGCGTTTTTATATGATGCCAGACGGCAGTGGTCGTTTAGAAACGGTGGAACGTAAAAAAGGGGTGAGTCGATCAGTTCTTGACAAGCTCCTAAATCGTTCAATACAAGCTGATGCCCCCATTGTTTTGGCTGACAGTTATATACGGTTGTCTGAACAGGATTTATCGCTCGCATTTGAAGATGACCGTTGCTTTTTAACAGATTATTCTAAATCTATTAAGACATTAGCACCTCAAAAGGAGGTGGGTGTATGGCCACGTAAGCCTTTAAAAGAAAAGTTTGAATATGACTTAGTTAAAATGGATGCCTCCATTGAGTATATGCAGATTGATTCTTATGCTATGAGTACTGAAAAGCCTGTTTATTATTGGCCTTTGGTGGTTTTTCTCGATGAAAAAGGCTGTATCAAAGAAGGTGCAAGCGGGTTTAAGAGCGGCGTGACAAATGCGAATTTTTTACAGCATGCGTCTATTCATGGGGTCATCAAAGTCCCTTCAGATGCTCACTATATCATGATGACGCCGTTGGCTTCAGCAGTGGATGTATCAGAACACGAACTTTCGAATCAAGGACAGATCAAAATTTCTGCTATACAGTAATTAAAATTTAGGATGAATGATGTATGAATAAAAGAATAGTATTGCCATTTGCACTTTCTGCATTAGCCATTCTTTTGAATGGGTGTGGGGGCGAAAGCTCTAAAATTAATGAAGACCCAACTAAAGGTACAACAGGCGTAACTTCAAATACCAGTTGTGCTGTGACAGCAACCAATTGCTTACAGTTTGCTATGGATTATCCTATAGCGGGTTTGAATTTTGATTGTAGTACGGACATTGTCCATCATTTTGCGACTAAATTTGATAGTAATGCCGTGACAGGTGCTTGTAAAATCGGTGATACAGCGACTTTTTATATACAAGGTGAAGAGTCACCTAAGATTAGTTTGGGAGCCATTAATCTAAATAATGTGGCTAAGGTGAAATTACCTACATTACCACGTATCAGGGTTATAGATTTTGCTATGGCATTGACTGGTAAAACACCAGCATCTTTAAATCGTGATGATGAAACTGTGCGTGTAGCAATGGCGTTGGTTAAAATTTTTCAAAGTTTAGGTGCGGAGAAAGGTGATAATGTCTTTGGCGATATTCAACCAACTGAAATAACGCAGGAAAAGAAGAATCAACTGGCTGAGATTAGTCAATCGATTGGTGTCACTGAATTGAGTAGTGGTCTATATGCTTCAATTATTAAGCCCTGGATCGATGTTAGTTCTATATCAGATGAGCAGGCATTTAAAATAGTGGAACAGTTATTAAACTTTTCTAATACAGCCGTATGGTCAGCTGAATTACCAGTTTTCAATACTGGTAGCGTTGGTAGCACGCCAACAAAAAGATCCCCAGATGGATTTTTTGGTTGTAATTTTGATTATGCAAAATGCGTAGATGCGAGTGTAAGTAATTTATTACATTCGATGGGTGAGTTTCTATTGTTGACGGATAGGCAGGGTTATATATTTGGTTATGGTCTGCAATGGCGAGGACCAGCAACGGTTACGGATAGCACTGTACTTCCACCATTTTATTTAACTAGCTTAGTTAAACCTCAAAAGATACAGTTTAATACGCAAAAAGATTGGTTGAATCCTTTTACACAGTCTATCGCCAGCGATAAACCTTTAATTTTCCGTGCGAATAATAATCCTTCTGATGATTTAATTATTAGGCAAGGGAAGTTGATGGGTGGAAGTACTATTGCGGGAACTGAAGGGTATTATCGAAGAGTAGAGAACTTAAAAGATAGTGATAAAGTCGAAGCTTCACATTTAGGACAATGGCAGCAAACAATTGCAAGTCAGACTTTTAAAGGTGGCGTTGATATTACTAAAGTTAATCCTGCAAGTTTTCTTTCAAAAGATATTTTTAAGACAGAAAAAAATGTTTCAGTAGGACAGCGATATATCTTCCCGCTCTACGCGACATTAACATTTACATTTAAGAGGTTTGATGATGTTGCACAATTACCACCAGTAAAGTTGGGTATTGTCATCGACGAACATGGGGATATTCGTACAGATATTCGAAAGGGTGCAACAGCAACAGATATGTCAGGAATATGTGCCACAGTGGAGTCTATAAATCCTGACGGTACCTATACAGATGAATTTGGTGAAACTCAATATCGTATAGGTACAACTGGTGCTACGCTATTCTCAAGCAATGATAAGTCAGTCACAGTACGTGTGCTTTTGTCACATCCAAAATTTGAGACGATTAATGGTGTAATGTTTGGTACAAACTTAGGTGAAATATCTGGTGCTAAGATCAACATCCACAATTTATTAGCAGGTCAAGCAAACGGAATAACTTTAACTAACTTTGCAAACAATTCTGCCGGTTGGACGAATCTATATGCAGGTCGTCAGGCAGCTTATGTTGGATTGTATGATAGTTTAGAGAAAGATAAAGATAAATACGTAGCACCTACAGCCGAAGAGCGCGAGTTAGCAAAACGTAGATCTGGCAGTGTAAGTATCGACATCGCAGATCAAGCAACCTTCGCATGTAAAGCCATTAAAACCAAGTCTTAGACTTTAGTGATCTAAAAGACCGCGATTAGCGGTCTTTTTTATTTTAACCGGTATGGTCTAAGCGTGTGCCTAATGTTTCTAAATGAGGTGGAAAGACACCGCTTTTACGGTCAGCAAAATAGTGTCTTAAGGTTTGTTCCACACTTGGAAAGGCAAGTTCGTTCCAAGGGATCTCATGTTCTTCAAACAATCGGCATTCTAAACTTTCTTCACCCGCACCAAACACACCTTGTTTTAATATCGCTTTAAATAGCACATAGATTTGACCAATACGTGGGATATTGTAGGTGCAATAGAGTTGTTCAATCTCTACCTCTGCTTCAGCTTCTTCACGGGTTTCTCTCGCCGCACCTTGCTCCATGGTCTCGAATAATTCCATATAGCCTGCGGGTAATGTCCATAGCCCGTAGCGTGGTTCAATTGCACGACGACAAAGTAAAACCTTATTTTCCCAAATGGCCAATGCACCACAAATCACTTTAGGATTCTCATAGTGAATGTGACCACAATGGGTACAAACAAGTCGTGATTTATGATCACCTACTGGAATTTTTTGTTCGGTTTGATGCCCACACGCAACGCAAAAGCTCATAATTATCATCAGCGATAGAGATAGCTCAGCATAACTGAATTTTTATGACTGCGCATCATCTCTATATTTACTGTTCAAATTTCAGCTATGATGCATAATAAAGAAAATGCGAAAAAGAGATGAGTCATATGGAAGAACCATCGTTAATACAACTTTTACAACAACGGTTGCGTTTTTCCAAACGAATCCAACAGGCGGATGCGGCTGTTTTAATTGCGATTACGCAAGAGGCTCAACCTAAAGTGTTGTTGACACGCCGTTCGATCCATTTATCCCAACATGCTGGTGAGGTTTCATTTCCGGGTGGGAAGCGTGATCCGAGTGATACCAGTAATATTGTGGTTGCTTTACGTGAGGCCCAAGAAGAAACTGCATTAAATCCATTTGATGTGAAGCTGATAGGTGATTTGCCGATCCAACGTGCGCGTAGTGGTCTGTTGGTTAAGCCAATTGTGGGATTGATCCCTGCGCAAGTCGACTTAATTGCACAGCCTTCTGAAATTGATCGCATCTTTTTTGCTGAGCTTCAAGCGCTGATCGATGCCCCACCTTTGCCGTATGAAGTTCGTTTAGCGCGTCAGTCATTATATTTTCCAAGTATGCAGGTTGAGAGCGAGGTGGTTTGGGGCTTAACAGCGAGAATGTTGGTTTCTTTGTTCCAATATGGTTTAGGGCATAAAAAAAACTGGCCTTTTCTTGTCAATCCACCTAATTTTGGTCTGTCTAAGTTTTAATTTTTTAAAGAAGTATTTTCTCATGATGTATACGTATCAAGGATTGAGTCCGAAAGCATTGCATGAACCTTGGGATGGTTGGGTTGCTCCAACTGCGACGGTTATTGGTCAAGTGGAGTTTGGTCGCCAAGTGAGTATCTGGTTTGGTGCTGTAGTCCGCGCAGATAATTGTGTTATTCGTATTGGTAATTTTTCCAATATTCAGGAAAATGCAGTGGTGCATACGGATGCTGGGATCGAGCTGAATATCGGTGAATATGTCACTGTGGGTCATAAAGCCATGTTACATGGTTGTAGCATTGGCGATAACTCTTTGATTGGAATGAATGCTGTGATTCTGAATCGGGCGGTGATTGGTAAAAATTGTATTATTGGTGCGAATGCATTGATCCCTGAGGGTAAAGTGATTCCTGATAATTCAGTAGTGATGGGTTCACCCGGCAAAGTGGTAAAGATGATTGATGAACAGGATGTTGAGCGCTTGCGTTGGAGTGCTTTGCATTATGCGGAACACTACAAGCATTTTTTAGCATTAGAAGAATTTCATTTTTAAGCGTGTCTTAATCAAAGTAAAATGTGCCAAACAGAAGTTTGGCTTTTTTGTATCAAAATAGAGAACAACTCGAATATCAGAATGGAGTGGGGTATGATATCGCTCGTTTTTCATCATACTTCGCCTAAGGTTTTTGCATGAAGTTGCTTGCATTGGAAACTGCCAATGAGCAGTGTTCCGTATCATTAATTGATACGACTCAAGAGCTCTATTTTCAATTAGATGGGCGTGCAAAAGCACAAACACAAACGATTTTACCTTTAATTGAACAAGCTTTATTACAAACACAAAATCAACTTAAAGATTTGACTGCAATTGCCTTTAGTCGGGGACCGGGTTCATTTAGTGGTGTACGGATTAATGCTGCGGTTGCGCAAGCATTGGCTTGGTCACATGATCTGCCCGTCATTCCTGTTTCCAGTTTACAAGCGTTGGCACAAGCCGCATATCGTTTGCATGGCTTAACTCAAGTAACCGCTGTGTTAGATGCACGAATGCAAGAAGTGTATATCGCGAATTTTAGCTTGGATGAGCAGGGTGTCATGCAGGCAGTTGATGATGAAAAATTATTGCGTTATGAGCACGCCTCAACCTATTGCAAATATATCGCGGTGGGTTCAGGGGCCGCGTTGATTCAGTCAGAAAAAACACAATCACAAGCAATTGTGGCAACAGCACAAGATATTGCCAGTATTGCGATGGTTTATGCAGCAGAACAAAAATGGGTGGATGCAGCATATGCATTGCCTGTTTATTTGCGTGATGATGCGTGGAAAAAGATTCCAGAACAAGGTAAAGCGGGTTAGCTATGGATTTGTTACTGCTGCTTAAAGCAGCGATCATGGGTATTGTTGAAGGTATTACCGAGTTCTTACCGATTTCAAGTACAGGTCACTTGATTTTGGCATCGGAATTAATGGACTTTTGGACACCTGAAAAAAGTGCTGTTTTTGTCGTCTTGATTCAGATCGGCGCGATTGCTGCCGTGATCTATGAGTATTGGTCACGCTTGTGGAATGCTGCAACTGGTATGGTCACTGGCGAAGAAAAAGGGCGCCGTTTGGGCTTTAGTCTCATTTTTGCTTCGATCCCAATTGTCTTGGTCGGTTTAACCTTTGGACAAGTGATTAAAGAAGTGCTCTTTAATGATCTTGTGGTTGCTTTAGGTTTGATTATTGGTGGCTTAATCATTATTTGGGTGGAGAAAAATCCACCTCGAATCAATGCCGCAGAAGTTGAAAATATTACCTTTAAGCAAGCCATCTGGATTGGTTTAATTCAGGTGTTGGCTTTGATTCCCGGGACATCGCGTTCAGGCGCAACCATTATCGGTGCAATGTATTTAGGCGTATCGCGTAAAGCGGCAACCGAATTTTCATTTTTCCTCGGTATCCCTGTGATTATTGGTGCAGGCCTATTAGACTTGTATCAGAGTTATCATGTACTTGATGGTTTCGATGATTGGATCGTACTTGCGGTTGGTCTGATCGTTTCGTTTATCTCGGCTTTGCTCTTGATTCGCGCATTGGTTGCTTATGTAGCTAAGCGTGATTTTATGGTTTTTGCGTGGTATCGAATTGCATCGGGTCTACTCATTTTATTACTTTTCTTTACTGGTTGGAAATTATGGTAGGCGAGTTTCGCTTATTTTTTGAAAGCTCAGAAGTCGAGAAAGCACAGCACTATCAAACTGTGCTTTCTTTACGTGGGGTGGTGGTCGAGCTTTGTCTGATCGAGCAATTAAATGCTCGTTTTTTGCGTTTGAACCCTGAACTTGCTTTATGCGTTGATGCATCAGGTTTGTGGTTATGTGCCAACGGTATGAAAATGCGACCTGATTGGCAGGCAGAAATTCCACGCTTAAAGCGTGCTAGTCTTAAGTCGGAAATGCTCGCTCGCGCATGTCAATTGGCTGAGAAACCGAATTTGGTTGATGCAACCGCGGGTTTGGGGCATGACAGTTTATTGATGGCGCATTTAGGCGCACAGGTTCATTTGGTCGAACGGAATCCGATTCTATTTTGTTTATTAGAAGATGCGAAAGTTCAAGCACAGCAAGATCCATTTTTACAGCTAACGATGTCGCGCATACAATTAGTTTTTGCTGATTCAGCGGTTTATTTAGAACAGCTTAAACAACAAGATCAGTCCGTTGATGTGGTGTATTTAGATCCCATGTTTCCTCAACGTGATCAAAATCATCAAGCAATCAAAAAGCAAGCCCAAGTGAAGAAACAAATGCAATTATTGCACTTATTGTTACCTGAGCATGGTGAAATGGATTTAGGCGATCAACTGCTTGCTTTGGCTAAGCAGGTGGCAAAACGCGTGATTGTGAAGCGTCCACGGCATGCTGTTTTTCTCGCTGAGCAAGTTGCTGATCATCAGTGGTTAGGTGATGCTTGTCGTTTTGATGCTTATTTTTCAAAAGATTAATTTTAAAATAGATTCAAATGATTGTGTGGCTTCGGTCAATGCTCAGTAAAGATTTGTGATATAGTGCCAAAGCATAATTGCTAAAAAAATCTGCTCCAGCATACACTAGCATTTCGCACCGCATCTTTTTAAAAAATGAAATTCATTCTGTAAAAGATTGGCATATTTTGAGTTTAATCCCGAAGAATTTTATGATAGACCTCAAACCATCGATAAATATCTGGCATGATTTTAAAAGTAACCAAATTGCTGGAATGTGGTTGTTTCTAGGGTCGCGTCGATCTTTACAAGTGGTTCACCCTTCGATCACGCAGCTGATTCTGTGGGGGATTTTGGGCGCTTGTACCAACTCACTTTATAGTTGGTTGGTGGCGGGGCAGGTTGGAGACTTTAACTCTCAAGGTTTGATTGGTTATGCACTTTGGCCTTTTATTGCCCTAATTGTTGGTATTTTTTTATCACAACGGATGAACCAACCACGCTTGATGCTCGTTCCTGCATTACTGTGGTTAGTGCTTGATACCAATATCCTGCTTTTACAGTGTTTGGTCCAATATCTTGGTTCCAATGGTTATCTCAATTTTATTCCCGATAGTATTTATAACGGTTTGTTGCCGCCATTATTTGCAGGACTTTTTGTTTGGCAAAGTTTGGCTGTGATTTGGGTTTTTTCTCGTGCGTTGAATTGGCCATGGTGGGAACGTGCTTTGGTCTTCGTGGCGACCATTGCAACTTTGGTGGTTTGGCAGTTATCGGTAAAAGATCAACCGATTTGGAAAGTTGAAGAAAGACCAGCCACTTTTGCAGAAGACGCCTTCTATGCCCAAAGCCATTTATTAAATAATGCGTTAGATCAAATTCAATACAGCGATATTGCCAATAGCCATTGGTATTTTTTTGGTGTGGCTGGAGACAGTTATGCGGATGTATTTAAGTCTGAAATTGAGCGAATAAAAGAACAATTTGATACCCGTTTTGGCACTTTTGGTCGCTCTATTATGCTGGTCAATAATCCTGCAACACGTTTAGATATCCCGATTGCATCTAAAACCAGCATTGAATTGACTTTGCGCCGTATTGGTCAGCAAATGAATCGTGATAGTGACGTTTTATTTCTTTACATGACCTCACATGGTGAGCGTAATCATTTTGAGCTTGAAAATGCGCCTTTAGATTTGGGGCAAATTGATCCGAAATGGTTACGTGAGACACTTGATAAATCAGGGATTCGCTGGCGTGTGATCGTTATTTCAGCATGTTATTCAGGCAGTTTTGTTCCAGCATTACAATCGCCAGATACCTTAATTATTACTGCTTCCGCGGCAGATAAGACCTCGTTTGGTTGTAATAGTGAAGCGGACTATACTTATTTTGGTCGTGCTTTTTTTGATTTAGCCATGCGCGAACAACATTCGATGAAAGCGGCTTTTGATCAAGCAAAGCAAACGGTAACCAAATGGGAAGTTGCACAAGGGGTTGAGCCTTCTGAGCCACAGTGGTCGATTGGTCGAAATATGGAACTCATGCTACCGCAATTGGAGCCGTATTTATTCCCAACGCAGAATATGGCAACAACTGATATTACAAAAACACAGGATAATGAACATGCAGCTACTACAAAAAAATCGTTGTTTTGAGGGTGAGCAACGCGTTTATCAAATTGAGTCTCAACATCTCAAAAGCTTAACTAAAGTCGGGGTTTATCTACCGCCTGCGGCTTTAGAGGGCAAAGCATGTTCAGCTTTATTTTATCTTGCAGGTTTGACGTGTACGGAAGACACTTTTGCGATCAAAGCCCATGCACAACGTATGGCTGCTCGACTCAGTCTGATTTTAATTACGCCGGATACTTCGCCTCGAGGCGAAGATGTTGCACAAGGTGATCATTGGGATATCGGGCAGGGCGCAGGATTTTATCTGAATGCGACGCAACAGCCTTGGGCAGCGCACTATCAAATGGAGTCTTATCTGGTTGATGAGCTGTATGCACAAGTGTTGCATGCGTTTCCAATTATTGAAAATCAAGTCGGAATTTTCGGGCATTCAATGGGTGGTCACGGTGCATTGACCTTGGCATTTAAATATCCTGAACAATTTAAATCGGTTTCTGCATTCGCCCCAATTTGTGCGCCAAGTATTTGTCCTTGGGGTGAAAAGGCATTTAGCCAATATTTAGGTGATGATCGACAAGCTTGGTTGGCACATGATGCAACCGCTTTGGTTCAGCACAAAGGGAAGTTGTTTGAGGAAATATTAATTGATCAAGGTATAGATGATCAGTTTTATAGCCAACTCAATCCCGAAGCATTCAAGCAAGCGTGTTTGGATGCAAGTCAACCGATTACCTTGCGTTTGCACCATGGCTATGATCACGGATATTACTTTATCCAAAGTTTTATGGATGATCACTTACAGTTTCATGCCATTCAACTCGAAAAAGTAGGCGATTAACCTAAAAGAAGCTCAAATGGAGCTTCTTTTTAACTACGTTGCCATTCAGCAGTAAATTCTTGCTGTGCCATGCGATTTAAATGATCAATCACCACTTGTTCTAAACGTTCGACATCTTCTTGTTGGTTTTCAATAAGGACGTCTAAATGTTGTTGTTGAGGTGTTAATGTTACGGTTGCAGTCGGCATAAAGATTTTTGAATGCGTTTCCGTTTCAGCCACTTCAAACTTATGTTTCCAGTGATTTACTAAACGTTTGCTAATGCGTTTTCCTTCGATGGTTGTAATTTGTGTGGTGCTATTCATTTCTCTAAGTCTTGTTGTGGCTTGATTTTCAACTTAGCAAATTTGATTTTATTTGAAAATAGCATTCCTGCAACGTGCTGTTGCAACTTTGCAATGCTGTATTGATGACTTGGTAACAGACGGAGTTGCGGTAAATTTGTTATACTTCAGCCATCATTTTCTTAGTTTTTGCCAGGTCATCCATGTCCAAGCCGTATTTAATTGCTCCTTCGATTTTATCTGCTGATTTTGCACGTTTAGGTGAAGATGTAGAAAAGGTTTTAGCTGCGGGTGCAGACGTTGTACATTTTGATGTGATGGATAACCACTATGTACCGAATCTGACTTTTGGTGCAGGTGTATGTAAGGCATTAAAAAAATACGGTATCAAAGCACCGATTGATGTGCATTTGATGGTGTCACCTGTCGATCGTATGATTGGTGATTTCTTAGATGCAGGCGCAGACATTATTACTTTCCATCCAGAAGCAACTGATCATATTGATCGTTCTTTACAACTGATTAAAGCAGGTGGTGCAAAAGCTGGACTGGTCTTTAATCCTGCAACGCCGTTGCATCATTTGGATTATGTGTTAGATAAAGTTGATCAAATTTTATTGATGAGTGTAAATCCGGGTTTTGGTGGACAAAAGTTCATTCCAATGACTCTGGAAAAGCTACGTCAAGCCCGTAAAATTATTGATGCCAGTGGTCGTGATATTCGTTTAGAAGTCGATGGTGGTGTAGGTCCAGCCAACATCCGAGAAATCGCAGAAGCAGGTGCGGATATGTTTGTGGCAGGTTCAGCGATTTTTGGTCAACCAGACTATAAAGCCGTGATTGATCAAATGCGTGCAGAGTTGGCTAAAGTTGGTGCGAAAGAAGTTTAGTGTTTTTTTTAACACAGGGTGTGGATAACTTTGTTTATAACTAGGTGGATAACCGTGTTGATAAGCAGGTGGATAACATGTTGTTAAAATAAACAAAATGATTTCAACTGTTTATATTCACAGCAAAGTGATGAAAAAAGGACAATTTTTTGTCCTTTTTTTGTGCGCTAAGATGTTTATTTTGCTTTATTTTTATTCATGCGGTTCTTTGGGCACAATTGTGTGATTAAACAGCAGCTTTAATCTGAACGAAGATTAAGTTATTACAATTCGAACATGAAGATGATTGTGCAAATCAATGAAAGAAATTATGCTAAACATATCGAACAGCTTTCATCATTGAAACCAAGGACATTCAGTGCAACTTCGCAAACAATACAAACAACTGTGGTTTGTATTCCTGATGATATTTTTCATTGGGGGAAGTGGTGTGGTTGCTGCTGTAGTTCCAGCGATTCAATTTGAACAAAAAACGGATATAACAACAAAAACGATGTCGTGTCACGAACAGCACATGGCAGATCAACATCATCAGATGCACATGTCCGATATAGATGTTTCGATTTCAGCAAAATGTCATGAAGCACATTTGCAAGATGGTCAGCATTGTCAGGACTGCAATAGTCCAACGCATTGTCAAACGACAAACTTTGCGTTAGATCAACAGACGCCGAAGCTTTCTTCCTTAGTGTTGTTAGAGCTGCATACGCATAAAAATACCGACTATCAAGCCCGACATCTTGCTGGATATTGGCAAGAGATATTACGCCCTCCTAAAGCCTGATCTGCTTTAAGTTTCCCTCTTTTTCCTTGTGCCATATCTGGCTTGGGTCTAGTGGAAATTTATACCGCTTAAAGTCAGTTTTATTAGATTAGGAAAATATCATGTCTTCAAAAATATACGCTGGCGTTGTTGCCAGTCTGAGCCTATTGTTTGCACCCTATAGTTGGGCTGCGATTAAAGAATATCATCTCAATATCAATCAAGAAATGGTCAACATTACTGGGAAACCAGTCAAACGCATGACGGTAAATGGTAAATTTATTGCACCGCTTTTAGAGTTTGAAGAAGGCGATGAAGCGGTCATCCATGTCCATAATCAATTAAAAGATCAAGACACTTCTTTGCATTGGCATGGTTTACTTTTACCCGGTCTGATGGATGGCGTGCCAGGATTTAATGGTTTCCAAGGCATTCAGCCAAATGGCAGTTTTGAGTATCGTTTTAAGGTACGTCAAAATGGAACCTATTGGTATCACGCGCATAGCAAAGGACAAGAACAAGATGGTTTGTATGGCGCACTGGTGATTTATCCAAAAGGCAAACAGCCTATTGCGGCACATGAAAAAGCACAGCGTGACTATGTGGTGATGCTCTCTGACTTCCATGAAACGGACAGCGATCAGATCATGGCAAATCTTAAGAAATCTGCGGAGTATTATCAGAATCAACGTGAAACGGTTGCCGATGTTTGGAAACAAGTCAAACAACAGGGTCTAAAAGCGACATGGCAAGACCGTTCGATGTGGAATCAGATGCGGATGCTTAAAACGGACTTGTCTGATGTCACAGGCTATACTTTTCTTGTAAATGGAAAAACACCACAACAGAACTGGACGGGCGCATTTAAAACAGGTGAAAAAGTTCGTCTGCGTTTTATCAATGCCTCGGCTATGTCATTTTTTGATGTGCGTATTCCAAACTTAAAAATGACGGTGGTGAGTGCGGATGGTCAGCCAGTACAACCTGTAGCAGTCGATGAGTTTCGTATTGGTGCAGCGGAGACCTATGATGTGTTGGTTGAGCCAAAACAGCCACATTATCAAATCGAAGCTGAATCCATTGATCGTTCGGGTTTTGCCATCGCTTCGTTACATAATGAAATTCAAACTCAACATCAGCATATGATTGAAATGCCTAAACCACGTCCACGTTCATTATTGACGATGGATGATATGGGGCATGGTTCGCATGCTCAGATGGATCACAGCACTCATGGTCAAATGAAGATGGCTGAAATGGATCACAGTACCCAAGAGATGGATCACAGTGCGCATGGTCAAATGAAGATGGCCAAAATGGATCATAGTACCCACGCGCAGATGAATCATGATGCTCATGACCAAATGGATCATAGCGCCCATCAACAGCAGACAACTGCTCGTAATGAAAAATCAAAACCTGAAACAGTATTTGGTTGGGCCAATGCAGCAACGCCTGAGGGACATAAAGCGTTGCAGTACGCTGATCTGAAATCCTTAACACCGCAGCCTGATATCCGACCAGCCGAAAGAGAGTTGGTGATTCGTCTTGGTGGCACCATGGAACGTTATATTTGGACCATCGATGGGAAGAAGTTTAGTGACAAAGATTTTGAACCGTTGAAAGTACAGTATGGTGAACGTATTCGTTTGAAGTTTGTGAATGAAAGCATGATGGCGCATCCGATGCATTTACATGGCATGTTTATGCAACTAGAAAATGGGCAAACTGCAGCCAATATGCCCAATAAACACACCATTGTGGTTCCACCGGGTCAAACAGTCACTGCCATGCTTACCGCAGATGAATTGGGCGAATGGGCGATTCATTGTCATTTATTATTCCATATGTCAGCAGGCATGATGAGTAAGTTGATTGTTGCAAATGTCGATGATTCAAAAAACGTAAAGCAAAAAACCAGCCCAGTTCAGTCATCTCAAGGAGAGAGCCATGCACATCACTAAGCGATCTTCTGAGATCAAACGATATACTCAATTGGTTTTTATTGGTGGTCTCATATCTTCGATCAGTCTATTGACCTCGGCACATGAAGGCCATGATCATCAAATGATGCAGTCACAATCAAGTATGCAATCAAATGCATCTGCATCAATGGATCATTCACACCATCCAATCACCCCAACACAGCAAGTTCAGATTACTCAACATGGTCAGCATGATCATCGCCTAGAACATGGCGGGCAAGTTTATCAGGCGACCAGTTTGGAGAGTGCTTGGACTGTGGGTGATGACGGACGAGGACGTGCGAGCACTGAATTAAAAACTTGGGTGGGCACTGATGAAAATAAAGTTTTTATCAAAGCCCATCTAGAAAAGGCTGAATCCGAGCAAGCTGACACTGAAGCAAAGGTATTGTACAGTCGTAATATTGCAGATTTTTGGGATGTACAGGCAGGTGTCCGTTATCAATATCAGTCTGAACAGCAGCAAGATAAGAATCAATGGAGTGCTGTATTTGGCGTACATGGTTTAGCACCCTATTTCTTTGAAACAGAAGCTTATCTTTATGCAGGGCAGGATCAGCGTTGGCAGCTGAGTTTAGAAACAAGTCGTGATTTCTTGTTCACTCAAAAGCTGATTGCACAGCCTTATGTGAATGCAGATGTGGTATTGAATGATGAATCCAAATATGCACGTAAAACAGGTCTATCTAAGCTGCAAACGGGCGTACAAATGCGTTATGAAATCAGTAAAAAAGTGATGCCGTTTATAGATGTTGCCTATGCCTATCATAAAGGTGCAAAGCAGACGGATTGGCAAACCGCATCGCAGCGTGAAAAAGGTGGATTGTACGGTGCTGGTGTTACGCTAAAGTTCTGATATTTTGCTTAATTTTTAACATTTTTGAGATACTGTTGGTTTATACTAGCAGTATCTTTTTTGAGTCATTTATGGTGCATCAATGGCTTTAGAACAACAAGACAATCGAATAACAGAAAGAACAAAGCAATCTGAAAAGGTCGGGCGTACCCAAGATACGTTAGCGTCGCAATTAGAGTTGATTGCACCCGATGGCAGTATGTACGTGAGTTACTATTATATTCCTCAGATGAGTAATGTTGTGGAGGCTCAACGTGTCAGAAAAGCACTGATTCCTTTTGCTGCGATATTGGTAGAACATAATATTGATTTAGATGTACGTCATTTAACCCTTTATCACGATGACTCAATTGATGAGGTCACGGCTGTATTACAAGCATTGAACTTAGGTGCAGAATTACAGCAAACAATGTCTCATTACGAGCCATTGGAACTTGCAAACTTCAAACCACAACAATCTGATGAATTGAGCAACAAACAAGAAAGAGTCGGATTTTATTTAAAAGCAGCTCAAAAATTTTTATATGTGATTTTAGAAAAGTTTAGACAATGGGTTAAAGCATTGCGAAGCAAAAAGGATAAATAATATGCCGAGATGGATGTATGGCCTTATGGGCTTTGCATTGATTTGGCTGGTTTGGACCAATTGGCTCAAACCTGTACCCAATCTCACTCAGGTTACTGCACAGGGTGTGCAAATCGTAGAATTACAGTCTTATGAAGGTACCTTTCGTGTGCTTTCACGCAAAGATTATCATTCGGGGCGAGAGGCTGAGTTTTCTCCAATTGATTTAGCGGTCGGTTGGGGCGATATGGCGAAACCCGATATCTATAAACATGTTGATATTTCACAACGAAATCGTTGGTATTATTGGCGTGTAGATGCACAGCCTCCCATCGCGTTACGCGAAATCGCAGTACAAAGTGCCAATATGCATATCGTGCCTGCAACCGCACAGGTCGCCGAACAGCTTAAGAAAATTAAAAAAGATGATTTGGTTAATTTGAAAGGTGCATTAATAGAAATTCAGGCGCCTGATGGATGGCGTTGGCGGAGTTCCTTATCACGTGAAGATACGGGGAGTGGGGCATGTGAGTTGATGCGAGTCGATAGTGTGGTTTGGTATTGAGTGTTTGGTATAAGTAAGCCATTGAATAAGCATCGTTTAGATACATAATAATTCACATGATTGCAAGATTGTAAATTATACTATTGGGTTGAGTAGGACGACCTCTCATTAAAGAATCACGTTGGGACGACCCAACCCTTGCTATACACGAGAGAAAAAATGGCGTGGGCAATTTTAATTTTGGCAGGTATTTTCGAAATTATTTGGGCGTATTCAATGAAACTGTCAGAGGGTTTTACTCGTTTAACTCCGACAGTGATTACCCTCGTTTTTATGATTTTGAGTTTCGGTTTACTTGCGACAGCAATGAAAACTTTGCCGTTGGGCACTGCTTATACCGTTTGGACAGGGATCGGTGCAATCGGATCATTTGTTATCGGTATTATGGTATTAAATGAACCTATGACCGCTATGCGAATGATCGCAGCGGTACTCATTGTATCTGGTTTAGTTTTGATGAAACTTTCATCTCATTAGTTGTTCACTTTTTGTAAAAGATGGACTAGGCGCGATTTAAAAGGAGATCGTGATGCAACTGGTTTATATGTATATGGATTCTCCAGTGGGTACATTAAAACTGGTTGCGCATGATCACGCCTTAGTTGCAGTGATGTGGGACAATGAAGATCATAAGCGCGTACGCTTAGCAGCGTTGTTAGAGAACACTCAACATCCGATGCTGCTCAAAGCGAAACAACAATTACAACAATATTTTGCAGGACAACGTCAGCAATTTGATTTGCCTTTGGATTTTCAGGGTACGGACTTTCAACAACACGTTTGGAATGCTTTGCTGACTATTCCTTATGGTGAAACGCGTAGTTATAAGGATATTGCGCTTCAGATTGGCAATGTGAAAGCAGTACGTGCTGTCGGTGCTGCCAATGGCAAGAATCCGATTTCAATTATTGCGCCGTGTCACCGGGTGATTGGTTCTGGTGGAGCATTGGTGGGATTTGCAGGTGGGTTGGATAAGAAGCAGATTTTGTTGAACTTAGAGCAAAGTAAATCTGCTTAGTTTATTGATAAAAACTCGATTTTTTTGATTATTTAGCATAAGCTTTTAAGGTAAGGTTTGATATATAAACCTTAGTAGATTTTTGATACACGGAAATGTCACCCGCAACCTGCGTGGTTTAAAAAATAGGTAAGTTATTGTATTTATAATTTAAATTAAATAGATGCAAAAAATGAACAGGTTTTGCGGGGGACAAATGGTTTTGCCTACTTTTCCCGAAAGAAAAGTAGGTCGAGCCGAAGGCTTATCCTAAAATTGGATGAATGTTCGGCAAGACTCCGATGAGATAGATCTCTTAATTGAATATCAAGCTAAAATCTTTAAAGCTCAATGAATGGAAGTTTAAAAATGGCTGTTGGTGACGTAACGATGCCACTTATGCATGTGGTGCAGGGTGTAAAAATTGGCTCAACTGAGGCGTATGTACGTTATCCAAACCGACGAGATCTGGTCATTTTTGAATTTGCTGAAGGTTCAAATGTAGCAGGGGTCTTTACCCAAAGCGCATTTGCGGCTGCGCCAGTTTTACTCAGTAAAAAACATTTGGCTGAAAGCACTTCACAAAAGCAGCCACGTTACCTGATTATTAATACAGGCAATGCCAATGCCGCAACAGGTACTGTGGGCTATCAAAATGCCGAAGCAACTTGTGCCAAACTTGCTGAATTGACAGGTGTGCAAAGCAATCAGATTTTGCCATTTTCAACAGGTGTGATTGGTGAGCAGTTGCCAATTGAACGTTTGGTTCAAGGTATTCAACCTGCGTTGAACGATCTAAATACTGATCATTGGGTAGATGCTGCATCAGGGATTATGACCACGGATACCACTCCAAAAGGTGCATCTGAACAATTTGAACTCGATGGCATCACTTATACCATGACCGGTATTAGTAAAGGTGCGGGTATGATTCGCCCGAACATGGCGACTATGTTGAGCTTCGTTGCCACAGATGCGCCGATTGCAAAAGCATTGGTTGAGCAGCTTCTAAAAACAACGGTTGAGCATTCATTTAACCGCATTACCATTGATGGGGATACCTCAACCAATGACTCCTGTATTTTTGTTGCAACAGGTTTAGCTGGTGGTGCTGAGATTGAGAGCCAAGATGATCCACGTTATCAACAGGTACTCGATGTACTTGCTCGGATGATGAATCGTCTCGCACAGCTGATTGTACGTGATGGTGAAGGTGCAACCAAATTCATTACCGTTCAAGTTGAAGGTGGGGCAAATACTCAAGAGTGTTGTGATGTTGCCTATAGTGTCGCTGAGTCACCATTGATCAAAACGGCTTTATTTGCATCAGATCCAAACTGGGGACGTATCGTGATGGCAATTGGTAAAGCCGGTGTGCCTAATTTAGACAGCAGTAAGGTTCAAGTTTGGTTGGGTGATGTACAAATCTGCTTAGATGGTGGCGCAAATCCAGACTATACCGAAGAAGCGGGCGCGGCAGTGATGGTAGAGAAAGAAATCACTATTCGTATTGATCTTGGACGAGGTACTGCACGAGATACGGTTTATACCTGTGACTTTTCTTACGACTATGTGAAAATTAATGCCGATTATCGTTCGTAAATTTGCGTTATAATGCAGCCTCCACAGTGAGGCTTTTTTTATATCGCTTGTTTGTGGATGTGTTTAATCCCAAATCTCAACAGATACCCACGTTATCAGTTTGCAGTGATGCAAGCGCGCAGGATAGAGAAGACGCTTTATGAATGATGCGAATTTAATTGCGAACGACGCCAAAAATATTGTGCAGACGCATTTAGATCGTTTGGGCGAGCCAAAGGACAATAGCCTAAGCCCAGAAGTGAAACAACAGAAGTTTGCTCAAATCGCAGCCGAGCTTAAAAAAAGAAATGCGGTATTGGTCGCACACTATTACTGTGATCCTGATGTACAAGAGCTTGCTGAACTTACTGGTGGTTGTGTTTCTGACTCATTAGAAATGGCACGTTTTGGTCGTGACCATCCAGCGACGACACTTGTGGTTGCTGGGGTTAAGTTTATGGGGGAAACCTCAAAAATTTTATCGCCTGAAAAAACGGTGCTGATGCCAACTTTAGAGGCAACCTGTTCACTTGATATTGGTTGTCCAGTCGAAGAGTTCTCTGCATTTTGCGATCAACATCCTGATCATACTGTGGTGGTGTATGCCAATACTTCAGCAGCAGTAAAAGCACGTGCGGATTGGGTGGTAACTTCAAGTTGCGCGGTCGAGATTATTGAGCATTTAGACAGTTTAGGTGAAAAAATTATTTGGGCACCTGACCAACATTTGGGCCGTTATATTCAGAAGAAAACAGGCGCAGAAATGTTGTTGTGGGATGGTGCGTGTATCGTGCATGAGGAGTTTCGTGCACGGGGCATTATTCAGATGAAAGCACTTTATCCTGATGCCGCTGTTTTAGTCCATCCAGAGTCACCTGAAGCGGTTGTGGATATTGCAGATGCGGTGGGAAGTACCTCGCAATTGATCAAAGCAGCACAGACATTGCCGCAGAAACAAATGATCGTGGCAACAGATCGAGGCATTTTTTATAAAATGCAACAAGCTGCGCCTGATAAAGAGTTATTTGAAGCGCCGACAGCAGGTGAGGGTGCAACATGTCGTTCATGTGCGCACTGTCCTTGGATGGCAATGAATGAGTTAGATGGTATTTTGCATGTGTTACAACATAGCGATCAAGAAATACACGTCGATCCAGCATTGGCAGAACGTGCCAAATTACCTTTAGATCGAATGTTGAACTTTAGCGCGTCGTTAAAGCGTTAAAATGTTTGTTAAATATACATTTGATAAGGAAAAATCATTTTTTTTAAAACTAGGTGTTGACGTGATGCAACGTCAAGCCTAGAATGCACACCGTACCGCACGATGTGCGATACAATAAAAGCTGAGATAGATCGGAGCATAGCACAGCCTGGTAGTGCACCTGGTTTGGGACCAGGGGGTCGTAGGTTCGAATCCTACTGCTCCGACCAATTAAAACATGTTGAAAAACATTGTTTTAGGATCGGCCAAGTATCGCATGATAGTTTTATCATCGGTTATGCGCCTGTAGCTCAGTTGGATAGAGCATCCGCCTTCTAAGCGGATGGTCACAGGTTCGAATCCTGTCAGGCGCGCCATTTGGTAGCTTGGTACATAGAATCAAAAGTATGTTATGGTGGATGTAGCTCAGTTGGTAGAGCCCCGGATTGTGATTCCGGTTGTCGCGGGTTCGAATCCCGTCATTCACCCCACTCTTTTATAGAGAGTATCGGAGCATGGCGCAGTCTGGTAGCGCACCTGGTTTGGGACCAGGGGGTCGTAGGTTCGAATCCTACTGTTCCGACCATCATCTTAAAGATGAAATAGAAATCCGCTAAATGAGCGGTTTTTTTGTGCCTGAATTTTTAGGCAACTCTCACTCGCTTCTTGATGAAGTCTCTTCTGTTTTGATTGATTCATTTAAACGATTCAAGTTTAAATATGAATTTGTTTGTCACAATTTCAATCTAGTATTTTATCTTTCATATCTGTTGTTATATAACAGACCTAAAAAGTGATCTTAATATTTGCTCGGTCAGAATATGAGATATGAATCGAAAGTTGATAGCTCATTGTATTTCATTCCTACTCTATAAATCAGTTTTAAAAATTCTAAAGAGAGTGAGTGCATGCATAACATAAACTATGTCTTTATTAGTCTTTTGGGTGGGCTCATCGTACCGCTACAATTGGCAATGATTAATGCCTTCCGTCAAGCAAGTGGTGCCACTCAAATACAATCAACATTTTTCTTATATGTTGGTGGGGCGATTGCATCATTGGTTATTGCACTATTTGTCGATGGCAGTATTAAGCCGCCGTTGTACCAACAAACCTCATGGTGGATGTGGCTATCTGGCTTATTAGGATCACTTTATATCCTGTGCATGTTCTTAGCTGCTCCACATATTGGGGCAACCAATACATTACTTTGGATTTTCTTAGGTCAAATGATCTTTGCCACAATAATTGATAGTAGCGGTTTTCTCGGAATGCAGATTAAAAAAATAGATGGTCTTAGATTATTCGGTCTGGGACTTATTTTTATGGGAGGATTGATCATGATCTATAGCGAATATAGACATTCGACAGCTTAAAAATATTGTAAGTATGGCTGAGAAACGATGAATAAATGATTCAGATATCTTGTCATTAAATCGAAAATTTAAAATATGAAAAATCAGAAAAAGTATCGATAGCTTAATTCTTCGATCAGAATGATTATTTATTGCAACTGTCTTGCAGGATTTGGCTATTGTGATTTGATTGTTAACACGTTATTTTGCACTTTATGATTTAAGTCAGTTAGACAACGACAACATTATTTAAATACCATGTTCTGCATAATGCATGCACTTTTTAAAAAGAAAAAATAGAGATAGATATGATGCAAACAGCTTTTGATTTTGTAATTATTGGTGGTGGCTCAGCAGGATGTGTATTGGCTGGGCGGTTATCTGAAAATCCAAACATTTCTGTATGTTTATTAGAAGCTGGCGGCGATGGAAATAGCTGGTTGGTGAATACACCTGCGGCGGCTGTGATTAGTATTCCAACTAAACTGAATAACTGGGCAATCGAAACGATTCCACAAAAGGGTTTGAATCAACGAAAAGGCTATCAACCCCGCGGTAAATGCTTGGGGGGGAGTTCAGCGATCAATGCAATGGTGTATATCCGTGGGCATCGTGATGATTATGATCATTGGGCTGCACTGGGAAATACCGGCTGGTCATATGATGAAGTGTTGCCATATTTTAAAAAATCAGAACATAACGAAAGCATTAAAAATGAATATCATGGGCAGCATGGTCCACTGAATGTCAGTGAGTTGAATTCAGATAATCCATATCAGCAAACATTTATTGAAGCGGCAAAACAGGTTGGCTATCCACTCAATGATGATTTTAATGGCGCTGAACAAGAAGGTTTAGGCGTGTATCAAGTCACTCAAAAAAATGGTGAACGTTGGAGTGCTGCACGAGGCTATTTATTGCCTTATTTAGGTAAACGTCCTAACTTACATGTGATTACCCATGCGACCGTCTCCCGTATCATTATCGAAAATGGTCGTGCGATTGGGGTAGAGTATAAACAAAAAAGCCAAACCACGATTGTTAAAGCAAACAAAGAGGTTTTGTTGTCAGCTGGCGCATTTCAATCGCCGCAAGTGTTGATGCTGTCAGGCATAGGTCCACGCCAAGAGCTAGAAAAGCATGGTATTCCTGTGGTTAAGGACTTAGCAGGGGTAGGTGAGAACTTACATGATCATCCCGACTTTATCTTTGCTTATAAAACCAAGCTGATGGACGGGACATTCGGTTTATCTGTTGGTGGGAGCTTAGATTTAATCAAACAAATTGGGCGCTATCGTAAAGAGCGCCGTGGTTTTATTACCACCAATTATGCTGAATGTGGTGGTTTCTTGAAAACTCGTCCTGAATTAGACAAGCCGAATTTGCAATTACACTTCGTGATCGCCATCGTGGATAACCATGCGAGAACAATGCATGCTGGACATGGTATCTCGTGTCATGTTTGTTTGTTGAATCCACGTGCGCGTGGTTCAGTCAAACTTAGTGGTAAGCACGTGGATGATCCTTTATTAATTGATTTTAAATTCCTTGAGGATGAGCAAGATCTTCAAGATATGGTAGATGGCTTTAAAGTCACGCAGAAGTTAATGCAAGCACCGGCTTTAAATGAAAAGATCAAAGAAGATATGTTTACTGCCAATGTGAAATCGGATGATGAAATTCGTGAGATTTTATGTCAGCGTGTAGATACGGTTTATCATCCTGTCGGTAGCTGTAAGATGGGTGTAGATGAGATGGCGGTGGTTGATCCTGAGCTGAAGGTTTATGGGGTTGATGGCCTTCGTGTCATTGATGCTTCAGTGATGCCAACCGTGGTCAATGGTAATACCAATGCACCGACGATTATGATTGCTGAAAAAGCAGTTGATATGATTCGTCAGGCTTGGAAATAAAATCAATTTTCATCAAAATCAGGCGAATTTTTATTTATAGAGGGCGAATGCAATTCGCCCCTACGTCGTTTCATTTTCAATAGGGTGTCGTGGAGTTTCTAACATACGTGGAAAGCTAAAATTATAATTTTTAAGTAGTAGTAGAGAGCTTGTATTGGTTTAACAATAATAACTGTGAGACAACACTTTTCTTGCTGACCTGATTTGATAGAGATATTGATATTTAAGCCATAGATTTTGACAATACAGTTTGTCAAGATTAAGCAAGATTTTGTTGGCTATACTGTTTCAGTAGATCAAAAATCTGAAAAGCGAACAAATGCAATAAAAAAATAAGGAAAGCAACCTATGAAGTCTCTGATTTGTCATAACGCTGAGTTGAAGCTGGAAGACAGTCTCCAATTAGTCCCAGCGAAAGGGCAAGTATTACTTGAAGTGGTACGTTGTGGCATTTGTGGTTCTGATTTACATATGCAACATCACTGTGATCACATGCATGATTTAGCGGCGCGAGTTGGCTTTAATGGTGTAGCCAAATCCTCAGATCAATTTATATTGGGACACGAGTTCTGTGGCAAGGTTTTAGATTATGGTCCAAAAACACGCCGTAAATTAAAAGCAGATACTTTGGTCTGTGCTATGCCATTGCTCAATGTTGATCCACAAGGTTATGTACCAACAGGTCTTTCACCAAGTGCATCAGGCGGTTATGCAGAACAAGTTTTAGTTCAATCTAGTTTGATGTTTGAAGTTCCCAATGGTTTAGATGCGGATCGTGCTGCGCTTACTGAGCCTATGGCTGTTGCCTTACACGCCGTGCGTCGTAGCCGAATTAAGAAAAATGAGCCAGCAATCGTGATCGGTTGTGGTCCAGTTGGTTTAGGTGTGATTATTATGCTCAAAGCGATGGGTGTTAAAACTGTCGTTGCCAGTGATTTTTCACCAAATCGCCGTAAGTTGGCTGAGCAATGCGGTGCAGATATATTGATTGATCCTAAGCAGCAATCTCCATTTAGCAGTTGGAAAGAGCTGGGTTTGCTGGGTAATGTCTCTGAAGCAATTAATATGGGCATGGGGATTTTTGACAAAGTTCAGACTTTCTCATTGCCATGGGTCAATGCAATGCGAGTGGGTGACAAACTCGGTTTGTTACCGAAGCGCCCAGTGATTTTTGAGTGTGTTGGTGTGGCAGGTATCATGCAGCAAATCTTAGAAGGTGCGCCACTGTTCTCGCGGATTGTGGGGGTTGGTGTTTGTATGCAAAGCGATAAGATCGAACCAGCTTTGGCAATCAATAAAGAACTCGAAATCCAGTATGTGCTGGGTTATACGCCACTGGAGTTCCGTGACACCTTGCATATGATTGCCGAAGGAAAAATTGATGTTTCACCACTGATTACAGGTGTGGTGGGCTTGGAAGGGGTAAGCAATGCCTTTGATGCATTACGTGATCCAGAACAACATGCAAAAATCTTGATTGATCCAAAACGAGCAGGATCGGATATTCAGTTGATTAAAGCTTAAAAGAAATTCAAAAAAAGCTGCTATTTTTGGAAATAGCAGCTGTTTTGTTTTAAGTGACTAAAATAGCCTAAGCAATCTCTGTCTCAGCATATATTGGAATTTAGTTAAATTGACTACTTAAAAACTTTTGGTGAGGGAGAATGTCACAGTCGAATCAATCGGGTTTGAGATTCGGGCATTTGGATTGCCATTACTATATTCTTTGTAATAATCCTCTTTGTCCCATGCTTTGCTATACATGAGGCTAGCAGCAAGATCATAAGGCAGTTCTTTATTGACCGAGAAACTGGCATCTTGAAAGCTTGCTGCTGAAAAGTTTTTAATACGTTGGTTGCCATAATGTGCATCGGCAGACCAACCTTGACCTAACGGTTGATGCCAATTCACATCTAAATAGCCTGATCCTCGTGAGTGCTGATCATTGCCGACACCTAAAGTCTTTGAGTTATTACCAAAATAATCTTGCGTATAAGTCACTGCATACTTGACGGTGACGGGACCATAAGCAATCTCTGGAATAATTTCGCCATAGTCGAAACTGGTATGACCTGTTTCAGCTGTGGTTTCTGCACCCAGATAAAAATAGTAAGCGACAGTGACACCGAGAGAAAGATCACCAAAACTACGCGAATAACCCGTATAAACATCCCACTCTACAGAAGCGTCGCGAATAAAATGATCACTTACCGTCGATGCCCACGTACCCACGAACAAGCCATTCGGATGTGCATAATCAAGACCGCCTTGTAAAGCTGGTTTGCCCCATGTTTGTTGAAAGCCGCGTGATACATATTGGCTTGCAACGGTGAGATTGGCACTAAACGGTGATACGGTTTCGGTGGTTGACTCTGTTGCATGAGCCGTGTGTAAAAAAAAGCCCAAAGGTAAAGTGAATAAAATTCTTTTCATTTGAATTTTCCTAATGGTTGGCAGCACCTTAGATCGCTAAGGCGCTGAACATAACTTAACTAGGTTATGCAAATGGACGTAAAGGGGATTGGCGTACTGGAGCTGTACCAGCTTTGTAGTAGTCTGCTTGAGAGCGTGGTAGCTTTTGTCCACGAATTTGATCAGCAATTTTCTCTGCTATCATAATAGTGGTGGCATTTAAGTTACCTGTGATAATCAACGGCATAATCGAGGCATCAATCACGCGTAAGCCTTGCACGCCATGAACACGACCTTGTCCATCAACCACTGCCATCTCATCTTCACCCATTTTGCAACTACATGATGGGTGGTATGCCGTTTCAGCATGGTTACGGATAAAGTCATCCAATTCAGCATCTGTTTGTACGTGCTTTCCAGGACTGATTTCTGCGCCACGATATGGATCAAGTGCGGGTTGATGCATAATCTCGCGGGTAATACGGATACCATCGCGGAATTCACGCCAATCTTGTTCTGCTGACATGTAGTTGAACAAAATACTTGGATGCTCAAACGGGTCTTTAGATTTTAGTTTAATCCGACCACGGGATGGCGAGCGCATCGAACCAACATGGGCTTGAAAACCATGTTCTTTCACTGCATTACTGCCGTTGTAGTTAATCGCCACAGGCAAGAAATGGTATTGGATATTTGGCCAATCAAACTCATCTGAACTGCGGATAAAACCACCTGCTTCAAACTGATTACTTGCGCCAATGCCTTTGCCAAGGAACAGCCATTCAGCACCAATCGCGGGTTGGTTATACCATTTCAATGCAGGGTAGAGCGAAACAGGTTGCTTACATTTGTATTGCAAGTACATTTCCAAATGATCTTGTAGATTTTCACCCACACCAGGAAGATCTTGTACAACTTCGATGTCCATTGATTTTAAGAAGCTACTTTCGCCAACACCCGAGCGCTGTAAAATTTGTGGAGAAGCAATTGCACCTGCACAGAGCAACACTTCACGTTTCGCTTGTGCTTGTTTCATGTTGGCTTGATCAGTGCCAATGATATATTCCACACCAACGGCTTGTTTTTGATTGAACAAGATTTTGTTGGTCATGGCATGCGTAACGATGGTTAAGTTAGGACGACCTTTGGCCATATCCAAATAACCACGTGCGGTACTTGAGCGACGACCTTGAGGCGTAACGGTACGATCCATTGGACCGAAACCTTCTTGTTGATAGCCATTTAAGTCATCGGTACGTGGATAGCCTGCTTGTACGCCTGCTTCGATCATCGCGTGGAACAGTTCGTTATTGCCTTGTTTGGGAGTGGTCACCGAAACAGGACCATGATCGCCGTGATAGTCATTGCCACCGATATCACGGGTTTCTGCTTTTTGGTAGTATGGCAAACAGTCTGCGTAGGTCCAATCTTCAAGACCTTTGTGCGTTGCCCATTGATCTAAATCCATGGCATTGCCACGGATATAGCACATCCCATTAATTAAGGATGAACCGCCTAGTCCTTTACCACGTCCACATTCCATACGACGATTGTTCATATGTGGTTCTGGATCGGTCAAATACGCCCAGTTATAGCGGCGACCTTGTAGAGGAAAAGCCAAAGCTGCTGGCATTTGTGTACGAAAATCTAAACGATAATCTGGACCGCCTGCTTCTAATAATAAAACAGTCACATCTTGGTCTTCTGTGAGACGTGCTGCGAGAACATTTCCGGCAGATCCTGCGCCAATGATAATGTAATCGAATTCTTGCTTATTCATAATTAGCCTTTATTGTTGCATGATCAACTGAATACATAGTGATTCAGTTGATCAAGTGAAGATAAAGCGCAATGCTTTTTAGAAAATGCTTTGGTAATCACCAAGCTCAACTTGAATGGATTTAATACGGGTGTAATGGCCCAAAGTGGTTAAACCATTTTCACGTCCAACGCCAGATTGTTTATAACCACCGACTGGCATTTCAGCAGGGGATTCGCCCCATGTGTTGATCCAGCAAATACCCGCTTCGATCTGATGAATCATACGATGCGCTCTGCTGATATCCTGAGTCACGATGCCAGCGGCTAAACCAAAGGTGGTATTGTTGGCACGACGAATCACTTCTTCTTCAGTGGTATAACTGAGAATACTCATGACTGGCCCAAAAATTTCGTCCTGTACAATCCGCATATCATCGGTACAGTCGCTAAAAACGGTAGGTTGAACGTAAGCACCTTGTGCAAAATCGCCATCGAGGACACGTTCGCCACCAATTAACAGCTTAGCGCCTTGCTGCTTGCCTGCATTGATATAAGAGAGCACTTTGTCCATATGTGGAAAGCTGGTCAGCGGACCAAAATTGGTTTCAGCATTCATCGGGTCACCGATACGAATACGTTTTACACGCTCGATGACGGCCGCTTCAAAATCAGCTAAAAGTGCTTTCGGAACAAAGACACGGGTACCATTGGTACAGACTTGACCCGAACTAAAGAAGTTTGCCATCACCGCAATATCTGCGGCACGGTCGATATTGGCATCGGCACAAATGATCAGTGGTGATTTACCACCCAGTTCCATCGTGACTTCTTTGAGGGTAGAGCCTGCAGCACTGGCCATGACTTTTTTGCCAGTTTCGACACCACCAGTAAATGAAATTTTTTCAATGACAGGGTGTTCAGTTAACCATTGTCCAATTTCACTACCAGCACCTTGTACAACGTTAAATACACCGTTAGGAAGACCTGCTTCGGTATAAATTTCTGCAAGTTTGAATGCGGTTAGGGGAGTGGTTTCGCTTGGTTTGAAAATCATGGCATTGCCTGCTGCAAGTGCAGGGGCAGATTTCCATAAAGCAATTTGAATTGGGTAGTTCCAAGCGCCAATACCAGCAACGACACCGAGTGGTTCACGGCGGGTATAGAAAAAGCTTGATTCACGAAGCGGGACTTGTTCACCTTGAATCGCAGGGGCAAGACCAGCGTAGTATTCAAGTACATCGGCACCTGTGACGATATCAACAGTCGATGTTTCGCTATAGGCTTTACCTGTATCGAGCGTTTCAAGTTGCGCCAGCTCATCATTACGTTCACGTAAAATGTCAACTGCACGGCGTAAAATACGAGAACGCTCTATGGCTGTCATGGCAGCCCAGATTTTTTGTCCTTGTTGCGCGCTATGAACGGCGGCTTCAATATCTTGTTGCGAGGCTTGTTGAAGTGTTGCAATCACTTCACCATTGGCAGGGTTAATACTATCAAATGTCTTACCACTGGTTGCTTCTACATAGCGTCCGTGGATATATAATTGATGAACGTGTGCATCACTCATTCTGTTTCTCCTGCAAAGGTTTTTGCGCAAATTGTAATTGCGTTTTGACATAGTCATAGGCAATTGAACGGGCAAGTTGGCTGTCAAACTCATCATGACTGCTCAAACTACCGCGTAGCCATAATCCGTCAATCAATGCCGCTAATCCGCGAGCGGCAATGCTGGCCTGTTCTTTATCGAGTAACTTGAGAAAATAAAACTTCAAGTTTGAATACAGGCGTTGATCATTAATGCGTTGCAAACGACCAAGTTCGGGTAGGTGCATGCTTGCAGACCAAAAGTCCAACCAAACACGCATGGCTTGTTTATTGACCTGACTAATATCAAAGTTGGAATCAATAATCGCCTTAATCTGGCTTTCTGGATGTGAATCAGCTTCAACTTTATATTGATCTGTTTTCTGACGTAAAACGTTAAGCATTTCCTGCATACAAGTATTGATGAGTCCTTGTTTGTCACCAAAATAATGACTCACAATACCCGTTGATACTTCAGCTTTTTTTGCGATTTGTGCAATGGTGGTGTTGGATAACCCCACTTCATAAATCACGTTGAATGCGGCGCTGATAATTTCTTCGCGTCGCACATGCTCAGGTTTTACTCTACGTTTTGTCATGTTGATCCATTGAAAGCCCGATTCAGGTACTTTTTATTTAACATTTCTCAATGTTGAACATCATAACATTTTTTTATCATACTTTTTATTGATTGAACGTTCAATCAATAAAAAGTATGATCTGTAAAAATCAATGAGTTTTTGATTGGTTGGTCAAGATTTAAAGTAATAAGAATACACCGATTGCAAGGAGCAACCACATGGTGTCAAAAAGTAATGCTGGATTTACATCCGAACGCGTTCGATTAAATTTATTTGTTTTTTGGAGCTCGGCAATCAGTATTGGCATTTTCGGCCTATTGTTTGTGCTGTTTCCAGAGCAAAGTCAGTTTTGGCTCACCTATGTGCAAGAGCAAGTCAATCAATTGTTTGGCTGGTATTACATGTTGGTCATCGTTGCTTGTTTAGGCTTTGTTGCATGGTTGGCTTTTTCGCGAGTTGGACAAATTCCTCTGGGAAAAGATCACGATAAACCTGAGTTTGGTTATATGGCTTGGGTGTCGATGCTATTTTCAGCAGGTATTGGTATCGCATTATTGTATTACGGTGTTGCTGAACCTGTTGATCATTTCTTAAGGCCACCAGAAGGTGAGGGCGGCACGGTTCAGGCGGCGCGAGATGCCATGATGTATAGCTTTTTACATTGGGGTATTCATGGTTGGGTGCTGTATGCCTTGATCGGTGTCACGCTGGGTTATTTTGCCTTTCGATTAGATTTGCCACTGGCGTTGCGTTCCGCACTTTATCCTATCTTTGGTGAGCGAATTTATGGCTGGGTCGGGGATTTTGTCGATGGATTTGGTATTTTAGCCACAGTTATTTCATTGGTCACCAACTTAGGGATTGGCGCATTAGTCCTCGTCTCTGGCCTTGTATATCTAGTACCCGACATCCCTAATAATCATACAACGCTGATTGCAGTGGTGTTGTTGATGATGTTTGTGGCAACGATTACCACGGTGATTGGGATTGAAAAAGGCTTGGCTTGGCTATCGCGTATTAATCTGCGCTTATTGTATGTGTTGTTGTTATTTGTGTTTTTAACAGGACCGACCAATCATCTACTCAATGGTTTGGTGCAAAACGTAGGGGATTATCTGAGCCAGTTTATTGCCAAAAGTTTTGATATGTATTTGTACGATCAGCAAGCAAATACATGGTTGGGTTCATGGACGGTATTTTACTGGGCATGGTGGATTGCTTGGGCGCCATTTGTTGGTATGTTCATCGCACGTATTTCCAAAGGACGCACCATTCGTGAAGTGGTTTTAGGCGTGTGTCTTGTTCCACTTGGTTTTACTTTGGCGTGGATTTCGATTTTCGGAAATACCGCCATTCATTTAATCTTAGATCAAAAACAAAAGGTTTTAGGGGAAATGGTCTTGGCTGACCCCGCATTATCGTTATTTAAATTTCTCGAATATTTGCCTTTCAATCCTTATATTGCTGGGATTGTTGTTATGATTTGTTTCGTTTTGTTTTTGACCCCAGTGGGTTCGGGTACACTCATGATCGCAAATCTATCTTCGAAAGGGGGTAGTAATGAGAGTGATTCACCTATTTGGTTACGTATCTTTTGGTCGGTGGTGATTACTATTGTCAGTATTGGCTTGCTCTTAGCGGGTAGCTTTGATGCGATGCAAAGTGCTGTTGTGCTCTGTGGATTGCCATTCTCCGTAATTATTTTGCTTTATATGTTTGGTTTAGCCAAAGCATTGAAGCAAGATCAACAGCTACAAGTTGTAACGACGACATCACAGTCATCCCAACAACAGACCAAACCATCAGAAGATATGTAATTTCGGTTAATGACCTTTATTTTTCATTTTTTTATTCAGATGCGTCTTTTCTTTATTGCTTAAATAGGGAAAAGACAACGATGAATATTTTCTTTTTTTCTCGAATTCCTTGAGGATTGTATGGTGACAGATAATCCAAGAGCAGTTGATGATTCATCTATTCAAACAAAAGACCATCTTAATCGTGTGGTCTTTTATGTTTCAGCGCTCATAATTTTAATATTTTCATTAACCACGATTTTGTTTAATGATTTCGCCAATCACGTATTGAATACGGTTTTGGGTTGGGTCAGTTCCACATTTACTTGGTACTACTTACTTGCAGCAACGCTTTATTTAGTCTTTGTGGTCTTTATCGCATGTTCTCGCTATGGTGATATCAAGCTTGGGCCAAAACACTCAAAACCTGAATTTAGTTTATTGAGTTGGTCGGCGATGCTATTTGCCGCAGGGATCGGGACGGACTTAATGTTCTTCTCGGTGGCAGAACCTTTGTCTCATTATATGAATCCACCTGTGGGTGAGGGACAAACCTATGAAGCTGCGCGTCAGGGCATGGTGTGGACATTATTTCACTACGGCTTGACGGGCTGGGGTATGTATGCCTTGATGGGCATGGCTTTGGGCTATTTTAGCTATCGTTATAACTTACCACTGACCATTCGTTCTGCTTTATATCCCATTTTTGGTAACAAAATTGATGGTCCAATCGGGCATTCTGTCGATACGGCAGCCGTGATCGGAACGATTTTTGGTATTGCGACGACCTGTGGTATCGCTGTTGTTCAGATCAATTATGGTCTGCATGTTTTATTTGATTGGCCAGAAGGTTTATGGGTTCAGTCAGGTTTAATTTTATTCGCGGTCATTGTCACGATTATTTCGGTAACGGCGGGGGTCAATAAAGGGATTAAAGTTTTATCTGAAATTAACATTTATGTCGCCATTGGCTTAATGTTATTTGTTTTATTTTTGGGTAATACCGAATTCTTACTGAATGCTTTGGTACAAAACTTTGGTGATTATATCAGTCGTTTTCCAAGCTTGGCTTTAGATAGTTTTGCGTTTGAGCAACCGACTGAATGGATGAATAGCTGGACCATTTTCTTCTGGGCATGGTGGGTGGCTTGGTCACCATTTGTTGGGCTATTTTTAGCGCGTATTTCTCGTGGGCGAACCATTCGTGAGTTTGTCTGTGGCACTTTAATTATTCCTTTATTGTTCACTATTACATGGTTATCCATCTTCGGAAATAGTGCCTTATACAATGTCATTTTTGATGGCAATACGGCATTGGCGCAAACGGTTCTCACTGATCCTGCACATGGTTTCTATGATCTATTGGCACAATACCCATGGTTTGCATTTGTCGCTGGGATTGCCACGATTACAGGCTTGCTATTTTATGTGACCTCTGCCGATTCTGGCGCATTGGTGTTGGGTAACTTCACCACCAAATTTTCCAATATTGATAATGATGCACCGCGTTGGCTGCGTGTCTTTTGGGCGGTTGCCATTGGTTTATTGACCCTTGCGATGTTGATGGCAAATGGTATCACCGCCTTACAAAGCGCCACAGTGATTATGGGGCTACCTTTTAGTTTTGTGATGCTGTTGGTGATGGCGGGATTGTATAAATCTTTACGCTTAGAAGACTATCGCAATGCCAGTCGTAGTCTCAATGCTGCGCCTGTGGTGGGTAATGTTGATATTCTGAACTGGAAGCAGCGTTTACGGCGTGTGATGAAGCATCCGGGAACAACCGAAACGCAGCATATGTTAGATACGGTGTGTCATCCTGCGGTGAAAACAGTTGCAGATGAACTGATTAAGCAGGGGATGCAGGTTGATGTGACCAGTACACCGCTAGAAGAAAACGATGCGCTGTATCATCTTGATCTCACGATTTATTTGGAAGAGGAACATAATTTCGTCTACCAAATCTGGCCTGTGCGTTATACAGCACCAAACTTTAGTGAGCGCGGTAAACGTGGTAAACAATTCTACTATCGTTTAGAGACCTTCTTATACGAGGGCTCTCAGGATAATGATTTGGCTGGCTACACCAAAGAACAGGTGATTAATGATATTTTGGATAAATATGAACGGCATATGTCTTTCTTGCATATGAATCGTATTGGTCCGGGGAATCGCCTTTTGTATCCTGACTCGCAGGATTAAAACAACGCTATCAAAAAAACCTCACAAATCTTGTGGGGTTTTTTATTGGGGTATTATAAAGCGCCGTACTGTTGCCATGTTTCACCTGTGTCATGAGCTGCGTATTTTTCTTTTAATTCATGTAAGGACTGAGCCTGATACAGCGCAAATACGATTAAAATTAAAAATAATCCAGCGAGTTTGATGAGCTTTTTATATCGATAATTATCTGAATATAAATAGAAAATACAATAGAATGCTAAAATCAAATAAGTGCAAAAAAGAGAGTTTAGTGCTAAATAAATCAACAACAACGTCGTGAACAGCAACGCGGTTCGATTTTTAAAAGTGCTTGGTCGGAAACTCAATAGATGAAGTCCCAACAGACCCAATGAAGTCCAAAACAGATAAGCATTACCACCAATAATCACGATATAACTGGATTGTAGGCACAAAAGAACCAACCATACCAAGACGGAAAAAATAATAACTTTAGAGCGGCCAGAAGTTGCGGGTAACGAGTCTTTCATATGAATTAGATTACAAAATACCAAGCGCATGATTAGACGTCATAAAGATGCCCCGATAGCGGTGGCGCGTCCAAGTATGCTCTCGGAAAAGGGTAAATTGCAGTTGGGTTTATTGAATAACAATGTTGATAATGTCACACGTAGTCATCATAGTGAGAACCAAGACAAAAAAATACAGTTGTCTGGTAACAATGAAGAATAGCAAACTGCGAGGGCTAATGAGCACAAATAGCTTTTTTTAATCAAGTAATGTAACAGAAAAGTGCGGACTGTATATTGATGGTCAATACGCTCAAGTCTCGACGCGAACATGCTGTAAACATGGGTGATGTAGTAGAGCAAAGCAGGGCATACTCAATAAAAAAGGGATGAGTCGTAACTCATCCCTTTTGATTTATGTAGCGATTTATTTATTGAGCCACAGCTTCCGCTTGAGCTACTTTTTTAGCAGGAACTAAGTTCGCAGGCGTTGAGTAGGTTAAGCCTAATGTTGAGCTGGTGTAATGACGGATTTGATCTAACAACGCTGGATCTGTTGCAAGGTCTTGACCATAAGAACGAACGATCTCATGAAGTTTGCCATTCCATTCCCCAGCCGTTTGCTCAGGGAATGCTTTTTCTAGCAAGTTCAGCATGATGTACGGTGAGGTTGAAGCACCCGGAGAAGCGCCAAGAAGTGCCGTTACAGACTTATCTTCAGAGGCGAAGATTTCTGTACCAAACTGCAATTTAGCAGGTTTGCCCGGCTCTTTTTTGATGATCTGTACACGTTGACCGCCTTGGCGTAAGTGCCAGTCTTTCGGATCAGCTTCAGGGTAGTATTTTTTCAACTCATTGAAGCGATCTTCATCAGACATCAATACTTGGCTAACCAAATACTGAACGAGGTCAGCATTTTGCATCCCAATCGCTGCCATTGGCAACACATTGTTCTTGTTGGTCGATGCAAGTAAATCAAGTTGTGAACCATATTTTAGGAACTTATTTGAATAGGTTGCAAAAGGTCCGAACAAGACATATTTCTTACCGTCGATATAACGTGTATCAATATGTGGTACTGACATCGGAGGCGCGCCAAGATCCGCACGACCATAGACTTTGGCAGTGTGTTTCTCGGTAATTGCAGGGTTATCAGTAACAAGGAATTCACCACCGACAGGGAAGCCTGCGTATTGTTTTGCTTCTGGCAAGCCCGTCATTTGCAATAATTTAATGGCAGCACCGCCCGCACCAATAAACACAAAACGTGTTTTGACATGGTTTACTTCACCAGATTTCAAATCTTTAAACGCAACAGACCAAGTATTGTCATCATTTTTGCTGATGCCAGTTACTTCAGTTGACGTTCTGAGTTTGAAGTTTGGATTTTTTTCCAGATGATTGATCAGTTGAGTTGTGATCGCGCCGTAGTTCACGTCAGAACCAACGTCCATACGTGTTGCTGCGATTTTTTGTTGCGGATCACGACCATCCATCACCAATGGTGCCCATTGTTGAATTTCAGTTGGGTCTTCACTAATTTTCATGCCAGCGAATAGTGGTTCTTGAGTCATGGCTGCATAACGCTTCTCCATGAACTTCACATTGTCACCCCATACAAAGGCAATATGTGGCACAGGGTTAATAAAGCTGTTTGGAGTACCCAATACACCTTGTTTCACTTGGTGCGCCCAAAACTGCTTTGCAATTTCAAACTGACTCGCCACATTGACTGCTTTAGAAACGTCCATCTTACCGTCTTTTTCTTCGGTATAGTTCATTTCCATAAAGCCAGAGTGACCTGTACCCGCATTGTTAAAGCCATTAGAACTTTCTTGAGCAACTGCATCAAGACGTTCATACATGCGAACGTTCCAATCGGGTTGTAATTCGTTGAGGTAAGCACCTAGAGTGGCACTCATGATACCGCCACCGATCAATACGACATCGACAGTCGGTTCGTCACTTTTAGTTTTGATTGCCTTAGACGTAACAGGTCTAAAAAGAAAGGCAATTGCGATAACGATTAGCACTAGAAGGAGTGCTAATAAGTATTTCCAAAATTTTTTCATTCAATTTACCTTAAAAATTAAATGACTCCCGATATGTTTGATATAGGGAGAAAAGATTTAAATGAGGATTGGCGCATTAAAGACACATCTGGATAGGTGAGTGCTTTAATTGATGTTGGAGACAATTTTGTGAATTTTACTTTAATTTGGATAGTATTTTTGTGTATTTAATGTTTCAAAATACGTGACTCATATCACTTTTTTAAATTTTGGTTAGGGTAACTTATCGGAATAATTGAGTTTCTTTGGGGGTATACAACACGTTCTCATTCTTCTTTATGGGTCTAAAATAATAAAGTGAAAAGGCTGCTCTTTGACAGCCTTTGGTATTTAGTTCTATTAGGCGATAGATATATTTTTTCATATTGATATGGTATATAAATTAAGCATTTAAAGTATGCAGAGGCATGTTTTGATAATTGCTTACAATAAGTAAAAGATCACTTTTTAAAAGTAGCTCTTGGTAGCCTATCAAAGAAAGTAGTCGTTTATAAATTAAACTCTTGAGCAATCTGAGCTATCTTTTTTTCTCCTTCAATTAATGATTGAGGGGAAGTATGAACTGAATAATCACCTGTAACTAATGGGTAAGGATGTAATGGCGCAGATCCAAATATAAAGCCTGCATGCTGCTCAGCAATAAGCTCGATTGATTTGGTATTCGCTTCAAATACAGCAAGTTCACCTTGTTTAATGTATTGCTCACCCACCAATAAATTCCCCTCATATAGCAATAGCCACGCAACATCATGATCAGCAGGTGGTTCATAAACCCAGCGTTGATTCTTCTCGAGCGTAACAGAAAGATAATTTATATCGACAGGAGTTTGGACAGGGCTATGAGATGAACCATAACGGCCTAACAAAACAGTAGCGGAACCTTCCTGAGGAATGTCATCCTTTTTTATATATTGGCTACGAGGTGGTGAACTTTCTTGCTCTGGCGGTAATGCGATCCAAAGCTGAAAACCCCTTACTGGAGGTGACTGTGGGCCACCACGGTGCCAGACACCTCCACCCGAACTCATCCACTCGATATCACCTTCATTTAATATGCCTTTTTTGCCTGATGTTTCTTCATACCACGACTCACCTTCTAGCATAAATGTTAATGTGGCGATGCCAGAGTGAGGATGAAATCCGAATTTTGGCAATGGTTGATTAGGTAGAATTCTAACGTAATCAAGAAATACGAATGGTTTTGTAAGTTGCCCGTAATAAGCAGGAGAAATATAGCGGGTAATTCCGCCTAAATTCTGTCCTTTGATAAGAGTGGTGATCTTTCGATATAAATACTTTTCTTGCATTGTTTGTGTCCTATTATATTTTTTGGGGAAGTATCTCCCCCAAAAAATTTAAGGTTCAGATTGCTCTTGGGGTGTATGGTTTTTCACTAAGTTTTTGACGTACTCTTTCAATTTCTGGCTGATACCATGATTGAAATTGAAAAAATTGCTCGGCGTGTGGAGAGGTTCGCCAATCTCTAATCCACTCCGTAATTAAGGCGGCCAAGGTCAGTGGCTGGCTGCCTGCCTGTATCATGCGTGCACGAGCAGTTTCATGGGCGATGGTGGTACTTCCACCAACAGCATCTTCTATAAAATAAGTTTCAAAGCCTTCTTTTTGTGCATGTATGACGGGATACATAAGACAAACCTCCGTCCACAAGCCTGCAAAAATAAGTCGTCTACGACCAGTTGCAGCAATCGCCTGACGCACAACCTCATCATCCCAAGTATTCATCGTATCTCGGTCATATTCAGGGACGTCAGGTAACTCCGATCGAATAGATTCAAGCGTTGGCTCATCACCTCTAAGCTTAACCCCAATCGTACTGAGTATCGTGGGTACACCAAACGCTTTGCTGACCTTTGCCAAAGCCTTACCATTTAGTTCAATTAGCTCATGGTCTCTAGACCCAATACCCTCTAAAACATGTTTTTGATAATCAATGATCAATACAACAGATGTATCTGTTGTGAGTAATGCTGGAGATAACATAATAATATCCTCAATAGCCCATTATTCATTGGTTTAAACAAGAAAGTACAATTGTTTTAAAGCGCTGGGTAATCTATGTATCCATGAGCACCACCACCATAATAGGTGGCATGATTCGGTTGATTTAAGGTTGCATTGGTTTTTAGGCGCTCGACAAAATCAGGGTTAGCCAGAAAAAATTGACCATATGACTCTATATCTGCGAGCTTTGCATTGATATCACTACCAATCGCTTCTAATGATCGGCTTGGGCGATTTAATATTAACACTTGCTCCCAAAGCTTACGGATATCTGCAAGTAATGCTTCATTTCCAAAATGCATAATATGCAGATAAGCCAACCCTAACTTGTTGAGCTCGGCAACCAAATAACGGTAAAGATCTGGTCCTTCAAGACCTTCATCTAATCCACCCAATGTAGCGCTAGGAGAAAGACGAATCGCTGTTCGTTCAGGTCCAATTTCGGCGGCAATCGCTTTTGCTACTTCAATGGCAAATCGTGCACGGTTTTCAATGGATCCACCGTAGCGATCATCTCGCGCATTGGCATTTGGTGCAAAAAACTGCTGGATTAAATAACCATTTGCGCCGTGAATCTCAACACCATCCGCGCCTGCCTCAATAGCTCGACGCGCAGCAATCCTAAAATTTTCAACAGTTTGGGGGATTTCTTCCGTAAGTAATGCTCTTGGTTGGGGAATATCAAGCATTCCATTCGCAGTGAACATTTGCTCACCTGGAGCAATTGCTGATGGCGCTACTGGTTGGCGATGATGAGGTGTGTTATCTGGATGAGACATCCGACCCACATGCATGAGCTGTATAAATAAGCGCCCACCTTTTTCGTGGACTGCTGAGGTGACTTTGCGCCATCCTTCAACATGCTCAGGAGTATAAATACCAGGAGTAGCAAGGTATCCTTGACCATCATCCGATGGTTGGGTTCCTTCAGAAATTAATAAACCTGCGCTAGCACGTTGAGCATAATACTCGACAGCTAAGTCACTCGGTACGCCATTAGCTTGAGCACGACTGCGAGTCATGGGTGCCATGGCTAGACGATGTGGCAAGTGGATATCACCGACCAAAATGGGTTGCCAAATATTGTTCATTGGATTAATCCTCAGTTTGTCTGCCGTTCTTATTCAAGCGGCTTAATTTTGGAAATGTCTTCAACGCTAGACATGGTTTTAATCATGAACTATTCTTTATGTGGGATAAATACGTTTATTTAGAATTAATAATTCCATATATGGAGCAATAAGTATGGAGCTATTGAATGATATGGCTTTATTTGTTGAGGTTGTAAAAGCGAAAAGTTTTCGTGGTGCTGCCGAAGCAAATGGGATTCCCAATTCGACCCTTTCCAGACGTATTAGTATCTTGGAGCGAGAGATCGGATTAAGGTTACTCCATCGAACGACGCGCAAGATTGAGTTAACTGAAGCGGGTCAGATTTATTATGAGCATAGTAAACGTATTGTTGAAGAAGCTCGACTTGCACATAAACACTTGGGTGAAATGTTAGCCCAGCCGAGTGGTATTCTACGTATTTCATTAACAGAAGGGTTTGGTACAAATTACTTAGCACCACTGCTTGCACAGTTTGCACAACTTTATCCGAAAATCCAATTTGAATTGGATCTCTCATCGCATTTGGCTGATCTCATTGCTGAACCGATCGATGTGGCGATTCGTATGGGAGAGTTACCTGATTCCAGTTTAATTGCTTTTCAATTAGCTCGACTACCTCGCCGTTTATATGCTTCGCCTCGTTACTTAGATTTAGCGGGGGTACCAAAGTCGCCCTCAGAATTATCACAGCATGAATGCTTGCTACTTAGGACTTCAAAACCAGAGAGCTGGCAATTATTCAAAGACGAAGAGAGTGTAGATGTGGCATCAAAGGGGAGGTTTCTTCTTAATAACGTCAATATGATTCAAAAGTTAGCAATTTCACACATGGGCATCGCTATGTTAGATGATGTTGTGGTTAGGGAGGCCCTTGCAGCAGGTTCTTTACGTCAAATACTTCCTGACTGGCAAGCCCCTCCCATTTCTATTTATGCCATCACTGAAACGCGCTTATTACCCGCAAAAGTGAAGCTATTCATTGAGTTTTTACGTGAGAATTTACATAAAAACTCATTGCTAGAAATAGCAATAAAATAGAAGACCTTTTTTTCTAACTGGCAGTAGATCAGCACTTGAGCAGAATTTTATGTCTCAACCATACTTAATGATTTAGATCTGTGTTATGACTATCAAATTGTTTTCGTGCTAACTTAATCTCATTAGCGTGTGATATAGCCCACTCTCCTAAAGGCTCAATCACCAGCCATAAAGACTTTCCTAGCTCTGTCAACTCATAATCTACTCTTGGTGGAACAGTTGGAAAAATAGTTCTGTTAACTAATCCATCACGCTCTAGCCCGCGTAGAGTCAGTGTGAGCATACGTTGCGAAACACCGTTGACCGTTCGCTTGATTTCATTAAAGCGTTTTGTTCCACTTCCCAATAGCACAATGATTTGTAAACTCCATTTGTCGCCAATACGGGCTATTACAGAGCTAACCGTCTGGCAATCTTCAGACCCTTGTTCTGGCAATGGGATGGAATAGTGTTCATCATTATTAAGTTTCATGTTTTATCTCCATCATATGTACGATCTATCCCTACGGTATAAAGAATGTGCCTTCTTGTGCGCTTTATCAATAATAACTAACCTCTAGGGTAGTTGCTCAGCAGGAGTTGGCTGTTAATCACAGCATGATTGATTCTTCAGCAAGCTTCATGAAATGATTAATTAAAGATGAAGTTTTTACTGGAAGATAATTCTTTTAAATCATAACGTTATATCAACTAGAATAATCTAATCCCTGCTGACTAGAACACAATATGTCGTTTTAAGTATTACCTTTTCAATCATAGGATAAACGTCGATGGCTTCACATTATAAAAATACTTTTTTACAGCAATTTCTTGATGCTGATGTAGCAAGCATTCAACCTAATCAAAACACTATCATTCAATTGCGAAAATTGCTCGACAATAGCGGTGCTCTACTCTTAAAGAATATGTCTCTTAATAAAGATACCTTTCACTTTCTTTCACAAGCCATTAGCCTAAATACAAAAGTTAATGCCAGTATATTTGAACGTAGAATACCCCAAGCCAAGGATGCACCTCTTTTTCATATTCCAGACTTCCCACTTCATACAGATGGCATCATTATCCAGCAAAGTACTGATGCCATAGTTTTTTATGCGCAACATGTTGCGCATAATACATCAGGAGCTGGAGATCTGATTCTCAGCAATCACGCCAAGGCGTTTGCATTAATGCCTATCAGTATGAGAAATGTACTCGTTCAACACGGTCTAGAGTATCTTGTATTAGATCGTAGACCTTTTCCATTTTTACCTGAAGGGTGGTTTTCTATCCCCAGCTTAAGAAAGATCAATGAGCAATTGTATCTTTACCTTGCACTTCCTTTTAGTCCAGAACAGTCAGAATTTTGGCAAGTACGCATCAAAGGAATGCTCTCAGCAACCTCAGAAACATTTTTAAGAGAATTGCGAGAGTATCTAATGCAAGATGAGTTTTTTATCCGACATTCTTGGCAAACAGGTGATTTAATTCTTGTTGATAATCGACAAGTCTTTCATGGCTTCCATACAACAACGTCAGATACTCAAATTCATCTGTATCGTCAAAATATTGCGCTCTTATGATTTCTACTCTTAACTATTCTTATTAAAAATAGGGGGGAGTTTTACTCCCCCAACTATTACAGTGTTGGATAATCCGTATAGCCTTCAGCAGCTCCACCATAGAAAAATTCAGGTTTCGGTTCTGCCAACGGGGCTGATTCTTGTATGCGTTTTACAAAATCAGGATTGGCAATAAAAGGGCGTCCAAATGCGATGGCATCTGCCAGCTTGGCATCAAGCATGGATGTCGCACTTTCGGCTGTATAACCGCCACACAAGATGAGTGTATTGGCAAACGCTTTTCTTAACTTTTCTCTAAACCTTTCTGGATAAGCACCACCCACACCTGCCCAAGCCCATTCAGCAATATGCAAATAAGCAATATTACGCTTCATGAGCTCATCAGCTAAATAAAGTACCATCGCTTCTGGTTCTTCATCATGAATATCACTAATCGTACTCCACGGAGATAAACGAACCCCTATACGATTAGCACCAACTACATTCACGAGTTCATCTACTGTTTCCAGCAAAAATCTTGCTCTGTTTTCAACACTTCCACCATATTGATCTGTACGGTGGTTGGTATTGGTTGATTGAAACTGCTCAAATAAATAGCCATTACCCCCATGCACCTCGACTAAATCAAAGCCTGCTTTCATGGCATTTTCTGCCCCTTGAGCAAACTGTTTGATGACATCAATGATATCCTCTTTTAGCATTGCACGCGGCGCATCAGTATCTGTCATGTAGCCGCCACCATTACCATCCGAAACAAATGTTTTGGCATTCGCTTTAATGGCTGATGGTGCGATCGGCTGTGCATTATCTTGCTGTAAAGAACGGTGGGACATACGGCCAACATGCCATAATTGCAATGCGATTTTTCCACCTGTGTTATGTACTGCGGAGGTAACTTTTTGCCATCCTTCGACTTGCACCTGAGTATAAACCCCAGGCGTGTAGGCATATCCTTGTCCCTGTCTAGATACCTGTGTTGCCTCAGCAATAATTAGACCAGCATTAGCTCTTTGCTGGTAATAAAGCGCATTAAGGTCGTAGGGGATATCTCCTGGTTGTAAGGAGCGGGAGCGAGTCATAGGTGCCATAATGACTCGATTCTTTAATGTAATATTACCTACTTGAATAGGTTCAAATAATAATGAATTACTAGGCATAAACTAAACTTCTTAGTGTGATCAATCTGAAGGGGGAAACTTATATTTTCCAGTTAAGAAAATTGTCATTCATTCGATCATAGTGGCTTTAAAATTACCGCACAAGAAGGTACTTTATTGTTACCTAAGCACATTAATGATACTGATCTGAAACTTATTAATCAGTTGTTTACCGTGATTCGGGTTAATAGGAATAATTTCCCCAAGGCAAAAAAATAGAGCTTATAAGCTCTATTTTTTGTACCTGCCATGTTTTTTCATGGTAGGTGTTGGTATGTATTATCGTTCAACGACCGGTAAAAGACAGATGGTTTGATATTTAATTATTCAACAAAACCAACAGTTTATAAATCATATTGACACATAATCTCAGCATAATTTTGTCACATAAGTTAAGACTTTTCTAAAATCCTCGCCATATAAGTTAAGATTTTTTAAAAATTAACTTAAAAAGCTATTCAAATTTCATCATAGAGGCTTACTAAAAATTCACGACTTTCGTAATAAGGTACTTTTACATTAAACTTATTTCTTAATTCTTCATAAGTTATCGGAGGTTCTCCAATCCCTGCAAATTCATATAGATGTTTTGCAGATTCTTTATCACGAATTTCAATAGGGAAGGATTTTGCACCATTCACTAACAGCCACATTGTACGTGTCACCCCATTTGTAAAACCAATATAAGGATTACCGCGTTCGAATCGTGCCGAAACAAATGCAAGAGGAACAGGATTGTGTTCACTTATTGAAAAACCATCAATAGCATGTTTGAATTTATAATCATTTGGCATATCTTTTCTTAGAATACAATGATTTGAGCGATGTTGATCATCTAGATAAATAGATGAAACTAACCAGTAGTAGTAAAATTTCAATGCATCTACATGAACTATATAAAATTTATCATCAATACATCCGAATTCATTACGCATACGACATACTTTATTATTGCCTAGATTAATCCTCCAGACAGCTCTTTTGTGATTAATTGACTCCATTTCTGGGGGGAGAGGTGAGGTATAGTTCTGCGCAAATTGAGTTTCCAGCTTAAAACATTCAAGTTTCTTTAAGTATCCATAGTGATTGCTGATTGGTACAAATATTTTTGTGAACATTACTAATCTCCTGAATTAGTCTGATTTTTAATAAATTTTTGAAATACAATATTTTTTTGTTGATTAGTTAAGTGTATTTCTAGTTCATCATTAAAACTAGTCAATACAGTATTTAGGTCTTTTTCTTGAAAACTAAACAATTTCCAATGTGCTTTTTTGAATAATAGAGGCAAGAATTTTGTGGTAAAAACTTTGGATTATAGAAAAAACGGAAGGAAGATTATATAAATCAATTATTTGTTGTATTTTTGATTGATCGTTACAACTTAATAAGTAAGCTTTGTATTTATTATTAAAGTTTGACACTGCTGACGCATTAAAATAAATCAGCTTAAGAGAGCCTGTTAGGTAAAATTGTATATTTAATTTAGCAACGATATGGTGCATTGATGCGAAATGATGAGAACCTCCTTTACCATTCACTAAGTTGCAAAATACTGGATAAAACGACCACCCATTCCTGTTCCTACCATATCAGTCAATCCTGTTCGTGCTATACCACTTTAATTATAATAAAAGGGAGAATGGTATAGATCAAAACTCCCTGAACTAAATAAGGTTGTCTTTATTGAGCGTAGTTTTTTTCCCGATAAGCTCGACTAGAAATTTCTAACTCGTATGAGCGATGTAAAATACATCCATAACTGCATCTGCAATCATTCGATCTTGAAATTGCTCAATCCACAATCTCTTGGGCACTTGACTGGTAATGAGTAAGCCACCATTCTTTGATTGCTTATCAATGATTTCCAAAAATAATGGAGCTGAAGACTGATTAAAACCACCTAACCAAAAATCGTCAATAATAAGTAATTTCGCAGAACATACCTTTTTCTTAAAATCTTTGATTTCAGCTAATGTGATTGCGCTGCTAATTCCATCAAATAGACTTGGTGCTCACACTGAGCAACTATATGAAGGTCAATAGTCTGATTGGTTATCTACTGTTCAAGTTGCAAGTGAAGGAATTAAAGATACGAATTCATAATCTTGATAGGTGAAAGTAATAAATTTAAATATTTTTCAGATTGTTTTTAAGAAATAGTATCGTATAAAAACCAAATTAACTAAATACTAAAAACAAACCAGTGGTATACTTGTAATTTTTAAATATCAAATACTTAATACCTAGAGTGGTTTAATTAAAACAACGTTAATGGTGATAAAATTATTTGTCTATTAACAGGTTCTGTTTCACAAAACTTGCTAAATTAGAAAATCTCCCTCCCATCCAAATTTAGGTTATATCTTGGGTGTGAGGTCTACCTATGGAGAAGTCTGATTCTGCTTGATCATTACAAATGGAATCAAACCAAATGAAAATATTTCAACGGTTGATGGAGACTTGATTGTATGAGTATGAATTAATGGTTTTGTAGCTGTTTGGGTAGTATGATTCATGCCTTAGTAAAGAGCAGCAACAAAGCTATGTAAGGGAAATGAAGGAAGTTAAAGAAAAATAACTTTTATTGAGAATGATTATTGACTATATTTTTTTTGTGTTTATTATGTAATTTTTATAGGTATAAAAAATTATGTCTTATAACTCAGAAAAGAAATTAGTAAAATTGTATTGTGGAGATAAGATAAAAATCTACTTTTTATTAATTCTAAATCTAGTTTTTATTAATAATTTAGCTATAGCAAATACCGCTCAATTGCCAGTTATCAGTATAAAAGCTAATCAAGATAACTTTGGTTGTACGACTTGTTTAAATCAATTTCGAACTTATGATGCTCCAGGTACTAGTATTCCTTGGGTGCCTCCAGTTTTTATGCTTCCAACAATAAATAGTAACTCTTCTACTGAAAAAAATTGTGATAAAACGAATAATCCAATTACAATAAGTAATGGGCAAAAAACTCAAAAAGAAATTGATTTTACCATGAAAGGTGAAATGCCCTTAGAATTTATTCGTTATTATAACTCAAGAAATTCCGGTGCTTCAGATTTTTCAAAAAATGGTAAGTGGAAACATAATTATGATTATAAATTATTACGAGATGAAGTTGGTAGTTTTTATAGACAAAATCCTGAAGGCATTATTGAACTAGTCAGAGATCATAATGGTAAAAATACTTCTATTTTAGCTAATTTTGATGCAAAACTTGTTGAAAATGAAGATCTTAAAAATATTTTTAATATTAATTATACGCTAACATACAATGACGGAAGTGTTGAGGTATATCATGGGTATACAGGAGAAATTTTAAAAAAAATTAACCCTCATGGCGTGGGGTGGACTTTGAAATATAATTTATATAGAAATAGTGACTTTATTTATGTACTTGATACCTTGGATATAATACACACAAGTGGCAAAAAAATAATTATAAAATGGTCGGGGGGTAAAATAATTAGTGTAATAGATGCTAATAATAATTTATATAATTATTCTTATAATGGTGATAGGTTGGAGAAGGTTCATTATCCAGCTAATAATAGTGTAAGGACTTATCATTATGGGGAGAATGGGGCTGAAAGCCAAGTCTTAACTGGAATATCAGTTGATGGTAAAAGGTACAACACATACTATTATAACGGTAATCAAGCCATACAAAGTGGTAGAAGCGATGGAACACAAACGGATAAATTAACTTTTGGTGGTAACTATACAATAGTTACTAATGCGCTAGGAGCTATTTCAAAATATATTTATACTGATAATAATAAAAATAAACTTGCTAAGATTGAACGTAGTGGCGTAAGTAATTGCCCTAATAGCAGTGTATCAACTACTTATAATAATGGTTATATTAGTTCTAGTACAGATTGGAATGGTAATACAACAGAATATACAAGAGACGCTACTGGTAAAGTTACACAGCAAATTACAGGTATAAAAGGTACAGATCGTAGTCGAATCACGACTATTAAATATCAATGGGCACCAAACTCTAATATTTTAACTAAAATAGAACGTTATGGTAGTTATAATCGTATAAATGACCAACCGATTGATGAAACCATTTATGAATATTATCCTGCAACACATATTGCTAAACATAGAGTGAAAAGTGTTAAGCAGTGTAGTAAGCAAAATACGACCACTTGTAGTGTTACAGGTTATGGTTATACCTTCCACAGTAATGGTATGCTCAAAGACGTAGCGATTAATAACAATGGACAAACAACAACGTATAGTTATGATGCAGTTGGAGACTTGACCCAAACTAGGAATGCTCTGGGGCACATCACGAGTTATAGTAACTATAATGGATTAGGGCAAGTCGGTAAAATCACAGATGCTAATGGTTTAGTTACTGAGTTTACTTATGATGCTCTGGGGCGTATCACGACTGAAAAAGAGATCTTAGCCACTAATCAGATTCACACAACGACTTATCAATATAATGCTTTTGGGGTCAACCAGATTGAACGCAATGGCATAACAGAAACCATTAATTATAATGATAACGGTACTATTGGAAGTATTACCCATGGTATAGGTAATCAAGTCATTAGCAGTAAGGATTATACTTATTCCCAATTAGGGAAATTACTGACAATAGCTTATAAGGAAGGCAGCAATATACGCTATTTTCAAAGTAATACGCATAACCAGTTAGGTTGGACTACAGCAGACTTGGGGAACAACGGGCAAAATATCCGTTATCACTATGATGCTAATGGTAATATAGTTAAAAAAATAGATTCTTTAAATAAAGCTACAAGCTATCAATATGATGTATTTAATCAACTCAATACACAAGTTAATCCAGATGGAAGCACAATAGAATATCGTTATGGCGGGGCAAATGAGCTACGGTTTGTAAAAGATGCTCATGGTACAACGACAGCATATAGTTACGATGGCTTTGGTAATCTAATAAGGCAAAGTAGCCATGACACGGGAGTGTCATACTATGAATATGATCAAAATAGTAATTTAATCAAGCTGACACGTGCAAACAACGTTGTGACAACATATACGTATGATGCCTTAAATCGCAGGATTAAAGCCGAAACAGGCAATCAAATACAAGCTTGGGTTTATGATACTTGTACTAACGGGAAAGGTCGGCTATGTGGTATTTCAGACGGTATTACTTCTAAAGGCTATAGTTATACTAAGGATGGGCAGTTAAATGTACAAATAACCAAAATTGATGGCATCAGTTATCCAACTTACTGGACCTATGATAATTATGGTCGATTAATCGGTGAAAGCAGAGCCAGTGATGGTTTTAAAGTGAGTTATCAATATGATACTTTGAGTCGTATTAACTCAGTGAAGGTCAAAATACAAGGTGTAGACCAGACTGTAGTGAGTAATATTCAATATGAACCTTATGGTGGCATTAAAAACTGGACTTATGGCAATGGGCTAACAAAAACGAATACTTTTGATCGGGATTATCGTTTGGCAGCCATTAAGACTCCAACCATTCAGGATTTAATATATAGTTATAACAACAATAACTGGGTAACTAAGATCACCAATAGTCTGGAAGACAAGAAAACCACAATTTATAGTTATGACGATTTAGGCCAATTAACCAAGTCTGCTTCTACCATTTATAGTGAAAGCTGGACTTTTGATGGAAATGGGAACCGTCTCACACGCACTGGTAATACCAATGCCGTGACCGATTATAAAACCACAGTAGCCAATCGCTTAGCCAGCACCTCTACGACAGAAGCTAAGGCTTTTAGCTATGATGTATTAGGCAATTTGATTAAGAAAACTGGTTATGGGGGTACTCAAGACTATACTTACGATGCTTTTAATCGCTTAAAAACAGTTAAATCAGGTAGTGTAACTACTACTTATGATTATGATGTCTTTAACTTACGTAGCCGTAAGATGAGTAGTGCTGGTAGTATCAATTATGTCTACGCACCTGACGGACGACTATTAGCTGAGTCTGGATTGTCAGCGACACAAACAGGTGCTTTAGGTACTGTATATATCTGGTTGGATGGACAAGTAATTAGTGTGGTACAGGGTAACAAAGTAAATTTTGTTCATAGTGACCATTTAGGGCGACCAGAAATCTTAACCAATGCCAGTAAAGCGGTGGTATGGAAAGCACAGACGAGCAGTTATGATAGTTCAATGATTCAAAGTAGTATTGGACAATTGAATATCGGTTTTCCTGGGCAATACTATGATGCAGAAAGTGCACTTTGGTACAACTGGAATCGTTACTATGACCCTAGTATAGGTAGATATACACAGAGTGATCCGATTGGACTAATAGGTGGATTAAATACTTATGCCTATGCAGGAAATAATCCAATAAGCTTTATTGATCCAATGGGATTAGCATATTTTGCTTCTAGACCGTTGGATGGACTACCATGGATTCCCATTTTCTCTAAAAACTACTTAGATAATCGCTTAAATACTGAAGTTTCACATGAACAGCTATTCTTTGAAGATGGAAAACATCCTTCAAATATTGGTTATATGGGGAGCTCAAAATTAGAAATGGATAAACCAAGTTTGTTGAGAAATTATAAAAAATCTTTAAAAAAAATACATTATAATGATTGTGTGATGCGAAAAGCAGTCGCGCAAACTTATACTGGACAATATAGTCTACTTGGGGGTATTGGAATCGAAAAAAATAATTGTCAAGACTGGGCAGATAGAGTACGTAGAGAATATAACAAATTAATAAATAATCCTATGGTAAAAGCGGAGTGTGGTATATGATCTCATTTTTCTTTATGTCATTAATAATATCTTTATTATTTGTCTATACTCTAGCCAAAGTTGCTAAAAATATCAAAAAGCCAAAATTAATTTTGATAGGTGTTTTTGTATTTTTAATATTTTCTGGACTTTTCTTATCTCTTTACATTTACTATGGTACAAGAGTACCTGAGGGGACAACACCTTTTACACCAGAAGAGGTCGCAAACCCAATTAGTTTAAATAAATGATAAAGACAATTATTCCAATTTATTAGATTGGAATACCAAATTATTTTTATTTTCTATTGGTCTTGTTGCATAAATAAACTTAGTGTGGATTTTCTTAATTGAAATAATATTTATGCAACAGCCATAGTTTTAAAAACATCGAGTTAAGTAAACAGTTTTGTTGCATAAAGATTTTAAAGTAAGAGCTTTCCTAAGCTGCTCAAATTTAAGGGCTTTGTTGCATAAACATTTTTTAAGATACTGATTTTAAAAGGTTTGTATAAAATTCAATCAAAAAATTAAACTAATGAAATCAGTTGGTTAGGTATTTATGCAACAAAGCCGTTGGTGTGGGTGCAAAGCAAATCAGAAAGCTGCAGGATCTGATTTGAAAGGGACTTGTTGGGAACTATAGTTAAGGGTCGAGCAGTGTGGTCACTTTTTTGAAAGAAAACTAGCAATATATTTATAACTCTACAATATCTAAAATAAAGATTATTGGGGTTATCATTTAAATATCAAATAGTTAGAAATTAATTTCAAATCATTGAAGTAAAATACATTTGACTTTAATAACTTTATAATTAATATTTAAAAGACATCTAATTTCTTTTAAAATATGGGTAAATGGGGTTATAGGTGAAAAATTATACTGTACTTGTTAAAGTTACTGAATCAAAAGCATTTTTTAGAAAAAATATTTATGAAGCTACTTTATTCGAGCAACCAAAAGTTATAACAACTGGCTCAAGTTATGATGAAGCTGTAAATAAAATTCAAGAAAAAATACTTGAGTATTTCGATTTTCTCAGTGACCGCGGTGAAGATATTCCTGAACCGGCTGAGATGACCTCAATCATGTTTAAAAATCGTGACAAAAATGTGTTTTTTCACGTTATAAGTATTGATACGTCAGTTTATAGTGAAAAAACAGAAAAAATTAATGTAACTATGCCGATTTCATTAACGAGAAAAGTAGACGATTTTTTAAAAGATAAAGTTCATAATACAAATCTTTTTTCATCAAGATCAGATTTCATTACAAAAGCCTGTAAACAATATCTACCTTTCGCGCAAAATCTGGCAGCCATTTTTAATAATGAAAAAAACTTTTCCGCTTTAAGATATAAAGATGGTAATACGACTGAAAATTGTTGCAACTTGTTAGAGTATTTAAATAATACTTACTGTAATGAAGTTATTCTCTTTGCAACGCATCGTACGGCAAGTCACGGTTATAGCCATGATGACGGACCTGAGGCAAATTTACCATTAATGGGGGCAATTGTTAAACTTAATTTACCTGCTTTAAGAGATATATATATTATTTTTGATGGGCTTTTCCTGACGGCTCAAAGAAAGCCGCGCTATAACGAAATTAAAGAAGTTTTAGATACTGCCGTATTAACAAATAAAACAAGTTTTATTCGTCATGCTGTCCCTTTTACATCTCAATTAGACTCTTTAGAAGCTGTAAAGCTTTTAGGAGAATTCCCACAAAATAAATTAACCAAAGATTCTAGATCAGAATTTTTCAATTTATTGAGTAATATTTCAGAAGCAGAATATGTAAAATTTTAAGCAAGAAAACCCGAGTAATCTTGGCGGATCACACTCGGGTTTTCTACTAATAAACTGCAAGGATCATTTAATTTTTACCATAACCTGCTTGTCGTAATTTTTCTACATCCGTTTTTTTAAATAACCTAATAGAATAATTATGATTACCAAATAGATGTGGTTTGATTAAGCCCTGAGTTACTAAATTTGTAATATGAGTTCGATGCATTCCTAAATAGACATTAGCCTCTGATGCAGTAAAGAATTCTTTCTGAATTTCAATTACATAGTTCAGTTGCTTTTTCGGAATAGAACGCCAATACCCTACACGTCGAATAGTTAAGAAACCTGTCATAACCCAATTCTTCTGGAGTTCATTAAATGTACAGTTGAGGATTTTGAGTGCCTCATCGATTTCAATGAATGAGGGATCATTTTTCCGCTGTAAAAACTTATCAATACTGCGTCTTAGAATGATGTAAGGACGTATTTCTGGGTCATCAATAATCAACCAATTATGTTGGATTAGTTGAGCTACTTGTTGAGATGAGATGTTTAAGAGTAGTGATGCTTCATTTAGACTTAATAAATCATTATTCTTACTTTTTGAACAAGCTCCTTCTTTCTTTCGACCAAAACTATGTTCGTATATCGTTATGTTCTCAATAATAGACTTATTTATATGTTTAACATCATCTCTAGAAAAATAAGCCGGATAAAGCTTATTTTCAATAATAGGTTTAATATTCAAGCTAGCTAGTTTGTCTTTTAAGGTAACTACTGAAACATTCAGTTTTTTTGCTAAAGGTGATAAAAAAATATACTTTTCATTAAAATCTATAACAAATTTTTTATCTAAACAATATTTTTTATGGTCATTGATAAATTTTTTAGTAGTAGGAATACTCGGTATTTTTAAGAATTTATGGGTGAGACATATATTAATACAAAGTATCTTGCTAATTTCTATAGAGCCAAAATAATCATTTGAGTCATCTGAATAAAGAGATGGTTTGTTGTACATATAAGGCTTATTAATGCTATTTTTATCTTTGACCAACCAATCTTCAATAATTCTAGTTGTGAAATGGGCTTTGTCATTTTTCATGAGTTCCTCATGATATAGAATTCCTGATTTTAATCTCTTATGAAAGGCAATAAAACTTACATCCAATATGTGTGTTGTGTCTATCTTGCTGATTTTTCTAACAATAAGACTGGGTGATAAAGAGTTATACTCTCTAAATGGGGAGAGTATTTTCTCAAGAAAATTACCAAATCTAGATTTCTTTCTAAGAAAAGGAAGTAATTGAATTCTCGGATGAGCATAAGCCAGATTGTTTTCTATTTCTTTTATAATTTTTTCCTTAAATATATCTTGGGCAAAGAAATAATCATGACATAATATTAAAATATAAGAATAATCAATCTCTTTTTCTAAATTTAAAAAGTATTCATGCAAAGCTGTCCAAATATCAAAAAAAATTTCTATGAAGTTGGCATCATCTAATGCTAAATTTTCTAGTAACCATTGATTGGTTTTAATATTATCTACTTTAGTTGAATTTTTGGAACTCTTTCTTAAGTCGAACTTACAGGTCGGACATTCAAATAATGATCTACGATTTGTTGGTAAAAAGTTACGGCACTCTGGACAATTAATGGTTAAATCAATTTTATGATCAGTACAAGCCGTTAAAGGATTTAAGAGCCAGTTTTTCTTCCAATAGCCACCATGCTCTAAGCAAATTGAACAGAATTTATTTAAGGTAAATGATATGAGCTGAGGTCGAACTATTTTGTTGTTATTCCAGAAAAAATGTTGAAAAGTTGGTGGGGTTTTATTAATAACAAGCTTCAATAAATCATCTGAAAAGTTAATATTTTCTATGATTTTTTTAACTTTAACCTCGTCAGTAAACATTGAATCATATGAATGTATATAAACTGAAATGCCTGCACTATTTAACATTTGTTTTGGAGATTGGTAGCCATTTGAAAAAGAAGCTCTTAGTAAGAAACTTGCAATGAACTCATCTTGAAATGGAATTGGGGTATGAGAAAGCATTAATTTTTTCATGATTTAAATTAGAACTTCAGTAATTTGTGTAGAGTTGATTTTAAAAATGTCTTTTTGTGTCATTGGTTTATATAAGATGCTTTTCAAAGCGTAAGCTTCATGAAAATCACTTAAAGCAACAATAGAACGATTATTTTTCAAGGCACATAAGCAACTCTGATATATAAGCTGCATGACATATGCCTGATAACCCGTAGTTGCCAAAAAAATACGCTTTAATAGATCATTTGAAGTAATGTCTGGATCAAATGAAATATTAAAATTTTTAGACATATATATAGATGTTTGCTTGAGAAATGGTCTAAGAGTTCCTTCTTGATGATGATTGTCCAACTTCAATGGGTTAAGCTTTAGAACACGAGAAAATCTGCGAGCTAATTGACTATCAATAAATAAATTTTCTTGAATATTAGGTAGACCGATCAAACATATACATATTTTAGTTTCATCAGCTAATGTCTTGATCCAGTTTGCAACATTTTCAGACGTTTTATTTTTTTGAGCACTAGAACTGTAAATATGATGAAATTCGTCAAGCATAATGAGCTGTGTTTTACATTCTTTTAATAGAATGCGTAAGCGATAATTCAATTGTTCACTTGTACCTTTATGATCTGTACAACCTAGCTCTTCAAGCATGCGGATCGCTAAGCTTTTAATGGTGATAGGAGCGGGGACTGGAAAGTAGAAAGCAGTAACAATCAGTTTCTCCATGTTATCTTCAATAGATTTATAAGATTTATGCTTACTTTTAATTAGTTTACATATCGTTGATTTTCCAACACCTCCATCTCCAAGTAGTAAACAACCAATAGGTTGATTATTCATTTGGCTCATTTGCATACATTCTTCAATGGCATTTAGTGCATTTGAAAAATCAGAATGATGGCAAATAAAATTCCTTAATTTTGAAAGCGTTTGAATATGTGAGTTATTATTCATCTAAGTTAATCTCTTCATAGAAAAAATCGGTTAGATCAGTTTCTAAATTGTCATAAGTAAGCTGTGGAATCTCTTCCTGATGATTTGAGGATGATAGATTCTGAGGCATTTCAACAGTAATTTTGGTGATATCCAAACGTTTTTCTTGCTCGGAAATCATTGTTTCTAGATCATTTTTAACTTGCCTAAAGCGCTTATTTTTCTTATTAAGATTTTGTATTTTTAGTAAGAAATTTAAGCGTGCAAGATATAACATCTCTTCATTCTTAATTTCTTGCGGATCAGTATTGTACTTTTCTCGCAATATTTCCTTTGCCTCTAGCCATTCAGCTAAAGTTAAATCCGCGGTCGCATTAGGGTATATTGAGTCAGCCTGAATAAAGTTGTTCTGATTAAAAGGATCTTGGATATAAATACTACTTAAATTTAACTGATCGACATAAATGGTGACTTTTTCTTTGAAGCGATAATTTAATGTAGCGAGGGCTTGAGACTTATATCTTAGACCTTTTAAGTTAATTTGCCCTTTATTAATTTTATATCGAAAAACAGTTCGACATTTTTGTTCAATTTCTAACTCAGAAACTGTTAGTACTGGAAATATTTTTGATGCTTCTTTCCACATCGATTCAGGTCTTTGTTGAGTGCTTGAATGAATTCTTTTATGGTAAATATTCTCAATCCATTCATTTATTAAATCTCTTAATACTTCTAATGTATAACAAGCATTTCCATTGGAGTTGTAGTCTCCTCGATGTTGCGGTGATGAATATGTGGTACCTTTAAGTTTATGGATAACATTTTCATTTAATGATTTAAAAAAGCTTTCAATATGTGCTTTATTATCCGGACAATATGGTTGAGATTCTGATTTTGTAATATTAAAATTATTACAAAAATTAGCTAAAGCATTATTATTGAATTCACATCCATTATCCGGGATTATTATAGTTGGAAGACCTCCCAGTTTTCCTTCATGAGGTCGCATTAACATATTTTTAAGTGTAAGTAATGTCTTAGTTGCACTTGCTGGGAGCATACATAAGTGCCAACCTATGATTGCTCGTGTGTAAACATCTATTGCGATACAAAGTTGAGGTCTACCGAGAATATTTCCACTTCTATCAACTATAATACAGTCAATTTCATGTGTATCAATTTGAACTATTGCGAGTAGACTGCAAGAGTTTAAACTTTGACCTGAAGCTTTAAAAATCTTATTTGCATCTCTTGGACCTCTTTTATTTTTAACGAAAACATAAGGATCAAGTCTCTGAAAACGTCGATATATTGTTCTTTGAGATGGGATTTTTGTATCCATATTAAGAGATGAAATCTTATCTTTAATAATTAGATATGCATCATATGGACTAAAATTCTCTCTCTCTTTTATGAATTCTAAAATAACTTCATTAATAATATTTTCAACTTCAATTGAGAATCTAAAATGTTTATTTCCTCCCTTTTCTTTGTAAAAGGAGTTGAATGAATTAGCATCATTTCTATATTTTTTAATATATCTTGCTAAGGTGCTTGCAGATATTTCTCTCAGATCTAGATTCTCCTGTCTGAGGTTTATAATTGCATTTTTAAGTTTTTTGTTTGTGCAGGGAATTTTATTGCTAAAGATATAAGTGATATATTTAGAAATTTCTTCTATAGTTAATGCTTGGTTTTTATGTGGTTTTTTGATGCTTAAAGTCGTAAATTTTATATCTCCGCTCAAAATCTTATTAATTAAATTATATTCTGTTATGAAATGCATGCTTCCGTTGATAAAGTTGGAATATCGAATAACTTCATTTTCTATATAACATATCTCATATAATTCATTTAAATAAGTGAAACGATCACCGATATTTAATTTGAAATCATTTTTCATGATCAAAACCCCAATGCTTTTTTATAAAAGATAAAATAATCAGCAATACTTTTTTCTAAATTATTTGATTTCATCAAAGTATATAATTCATCTCTAGTATTAAAGATTTCATTTTTTATAATTGACTCAGCTTTTTTTAGTTCGCTTTTAATTATTTCTTTATGATTTGCTCGTTGATAACTGATATTAAGAAAAATATAGTCTTCTTTCGATAGAAGAGTAGTACGATCAAAAGCTCTAAAATTGATATTGTAATTTTTTAAGATTTTTTCTACTAATTTGAATCTTGAAATTTTATTTTCTGAAAGAGATTCTAAATTTGGTTTTATTTCATGGACTTCAAATCCATTTGATGTTTTGACTATAAAGTCGGGAATAATAAAATGTTGATCACTAATGAAGATTTGAACTGCTTGTGTTCGATATTGAAGTATATCTTCATTACGCTCAAGGCTTATTGCATGCGCTAGTTCTAAATTGCTTTCAAGGCAGATGAGTCCTTTATTTTTAGCACTTGGAAAAAGTGAAACACGGCTACCAACACGTGATTTTATTCTACGCTCACCAATAAATTTGGATGAGACATGTATCTGTTTTTGAAAAACTTCCTCAAATTTTCTTAGTAAATTTTGATTAAGTTGTGCTGTTTTATACTCTGTATAACTTATTTGCATTGCTGTTCTCACATTCTTTAGGATGAGACAAGGCTTTGAGCAATTCTGATTCTATTGCTCAAGACTTGACGAGACATTGCAATCAAGAGATACTAAAAACACCACATAGTTAGCTTTCTCTTGATTGCAAACGGGTAGAGCGGATTCCATGAATCCGCTTTATTTTTTAAGTCATGTTTCTTTCTCCGCTCCAATTAAGCCCAAAGCGATCGCAATTCTTTTACTTTCACCTCTTTTAGGTAATCGATTTGTATTCAGGATTCTGTAAACTAAATCTCTTGAGAAATTATGTTTTAAGCTCCAATCAGAAATACTAATTCCTGCTTGCTCAAAATCATCTTTGATTTGCTGATTAGTCTTCATAGTAGTAATAATAAAAATTTGAACATAATCTAAAAATAGTTGTTTTTTGATCTTTTGCAAGTGTTTATTATTTTGGATTTATTTTTTATTATCAATATAATAAACATTAATTAAATATTATATTTTTATTAATAAATATATGATTCTATATCGTTAAGAATGTTGAATATAATATTCTTTTTATAGTCTAAATTTTTTAAAATATCTTGGTTGTTTTTTATATGATTTTTAAGGCAAAAGTTGATGTCAGGAAATTGTTTGCTAAGTTCTATAGTTAGCTGTATTTCCATAACTTTTTCTGTTTTCTCAAGTTCAATTAATTTGAGCTTTTCAGTTAAGACTCTTATAGCTTTTTCCTTACAATGTATAACCCTAAATTCAGTCAATTTATCTGTTTCTGAATAATAAAAATTACCAAATTCATCATATTTTTTTCTTACATATCCAAATCTCTCTAATTCTCGTATAAGAGAGTAGGTCTGCCATTTAATTGCTTGAGATTGACTCCCAAATCTTATCCAAAGATCTTTTGGTTTGTACCATGTAAGAAGAATTTCGTTCTCAATTAACACAAGAAATTCTGATTTAAGCGCATGCTTAATTTCGTCCATCTGAAATTGTACAGTAAAAATGAGGATTATAATCCTTTTTATGTGTTTGTGTTTAATCGTATTAAAGAAAATTGCAGTGATTGGTATTTGACGGATAATAAATTATCAATAATTCAAGGTTTTGTGAGTGCATTTGCAACGCTGCAAGTAATGAGGATTATAAGCCGTGGATACTTAGTCCTCAAAAATGAATAGTTCTATTCTTTATGGGAATAGAACTTATGAACGATTTAGCACAACAAATTGGACATGCGATTCGCACATGTAGGGTTGATCAAAAAATTACCCAAGAGAAATTAGCATTACTTTGTAATATTGATCGTAGTTATCTTGGTCGAATTGAACGAGGCGAAGTCAATATCACGGTTCTTAAGCTTTATGAAATTGCGCACATGCTTGAAGTTGAGCCTCAAATTTTATTACCTAAAGTCTGAGTAAGAGATCGTTCTATTTTCAATAACAATTAAATTCATTCATCACCTGTAGATTTGACTGAGCAATCAAAGTGGTATAGCCTTAGTTACTAGGGAGTACCTATGAGAGTAGGCAACCCCAATTCCGAGGCTCGGCAAGATATGTCCGAGCTTTCGTGTTTTTGTACTCTTATCCTTTTGAATTACGAAATGAGGTCTCTTAAGCTTTCATTTCATCTTTTTATTTGTCTTTACGGTCTCTTCCGACTCAACATCTTGTAGCTGTTTTACTTTTGATAAGTTGAATGGTTTTATCTGGCTTAGCAATGCTAAATATGCAGCTGATTTCTGGGCAGTCTTAGTATCTTGACGTAATTCTTCAATTTCTTCAGGTGTCATTCGGTAGTCATCTGGGAATTTAGACATAAAAATATAACTCCAAATTTAAGACATCGTAATTTCAATTAATATTTTAGAGGATTATAATCCTCTTTTGTGCTAATCTTACTCTACTAAATAATAGTAAAAATATTTGGTTTTATATATTCTTGTGGATTATCTAAATGAAAAATATAAATTTATTTACTTTTCTAAGCGTATGTTTACCATTTGCAGGATGTGTAACAGTTAGCTCAATTAAGCCTAGTGATGTAAAAGCTTATAACACACCAAATCATTTAATTACTTCTAAGTTTCTAAATGGGAAAGACGGAAATGGTAAGGAATTCTTATTTGAAGATGCTGTACCCGATGCCTTAATTCCTTATACCTATATGAGTAATTTATGTGCTAGCCAAGATGGTCGTTTCTTTCAAATGTCTAGGAGCATGTTCCAGTATATGAGAGGTACACATATTTCTGCTTTGAATAATCAACGGCTCGTTTCAGCCACAGGTACATTCAAATGTGCAGCAGAAATACCATGGAATATCTCGATTGAACCTATTTCATCTCGTATTGGAGGAATGGGGCAGCCTTTGAACTTTGTCACCCTTAAAACAATGGTTATTTCGGATGATGAAGTCTATCGTGGTGTGACTGCATATCAGTCGAAGAAAAATATTGAAGATAATAAGAAAAATCAAGCTATTGAACAATACAAACTTGAACAACAACAATTGAAAAATAACTATGAAAGAAATCTCATAACCAATGCACCTAAACCGAAAGATATTGGTCAAACGATTTGTAAGAATGCAAGACTATCTGAATTTACAGGAACTATTGTTCTAGGGCAGCCAACTTATCGTCAAGTTGATGGTTTGGTCATCGCTAGTTTAGAAGGTTTTTCAAATGATCATGTCAATCTGAAAATCAATATCAAAGGCTGGTTGAATAATTTCAATCAAATCTCATCAGGGCTAAATGTTCTATATAAACAGACACCATTAGAGTCAGGGCGGGTTGTATGGGATGATAAGCAGGGTTGGTATAAGTGTGCTTATTGAAAATTATACAATTATTTTTTAAATATAAATAATAAGTACTTTAAGGATTTTTTATGCAATCTTTAATTGATTCTGCTCTTTTTGTTAGTTGGCACTAAGGTTCTAGTATGAAAAAATAGAAATTGAGGGGGCTCATGGCATGTAATTAATTGAATTGCTTGATGAGTAAAATGTATTTTTTTTATAAAAAAATATTTGTACTTTTAAGTAATTTGAATAGTGAGTAGAGAATTCTAAAATTCACTTTACTGCGACACAATGTGTCGTTTTTTTAAACATTTATGTTGCTTGAAATATTTTATTTAATCACAATCTAATAGTAAACATAAAAAATGAGTAGACTTTGGAAGCGCTTAAAAACAAACGAGATATCAAGATTCTAAGTTTAAATGGAGGTGGTGTACGTGGTTTATTTACCATCACTTTACTTGCTGAACTAGAATCAATTATTGAGAAACGTGAGAAATGTGAGAATGTCAAAATTGGTGATTATTTTGACCTTATTACTGGTACATCTATAGGTGGCATCTTGGCACTTGGTTTGGCTAGTGGCAAAAGCGCGCGTGAGTTAAAAGAAGCTTTCGAGATAAATGCTACTAAAATTTTTCCATTAAAACGTTTTAAGAATAAACAATGGTGGAATCTATTACGACGCTCTATATATGAAAGTGAGCCATTATACGATGCTGTAAAAAGTATGATTGGGGATACTATTAAATTCGAAGACCTCAACCGTCGAGTCATGATTACATCAGTGAATCTGTCTACAGGTAAACCGAAGTTCTTCAAAACTCCACATAATCCTATGTTCACGATGGATCGTGAGATTAGGTTAATTGACGCAGCTATGGCGACATCTGCTGCTCCAACTTACTTTAAGCCTCATTACATTGAAAAATTGGAGAACTACTTTGCTGATGGTGGTTTGGTAGCTAATAATCCAAGTTATATTGGCATTCGTGAAGTTTTAATCGACATGAAAAATGATTTTCCGGATGCGAAGCCGGAAAATATAAAAGTTCTGAATATTGGTACATTAAGTGAGGATTACTGTATCAGTCCAGAAACACTATCTAAAAACTCTGGTAAGGGATATCTAAGTCTTTGGAATATGGGCGAGCGTATTGTATTAAGCACAATGACAGCTAACCAACATTTACAACGGTTTATGCTTTTACGTGAGTTTGAAGCACTCAAAATTGAGAAAAATTATGTTGAAATTGACGAAACTATTCCTAATGAAGCTGCTGCTGAAATCACTTTAGATAACGCATCTGAGGGGTGCTTAAAAGCACTGCGTGGTTCGGGGAAAAAATTAGCAGCCGAACGATATACCAAAGATGAAGAGTTACGTAATTTCTTTCTTAAAAAAGCAGAACCATTTGCCCTTTATATAGACTCCTCGGAGGTTACAGCATGAACTGGAATTTTCATCAATACTATTCAAACCGTACAGATGGTTTAATGGGGCAGCTACTTCTTAGTGATAGAGAAAAAGATGCTTTAAAAGCACTGCGAGATAAAGTGCGGGAGCGAACGCGAGATATTTTCGTAGAAGCAAAAAAATTAGTGAATCAGGCTAAAAAGGACATTGGATTGGAATTTCTACGTGTAGAAATGTCTGTAACTAATTTTAAATACCTTTCTCAAGAAGACCAGAATAAATTTGCTGAACTAATCATTCAGCTTGATAGTAATGCCAAAGCAGAATTTTTGAAGCTTACACCACGATTCTGGACACAAGGTAGTTTTACATACAACACACTAAATAAGCCTTACGTAACTCCGCCTCAGGAAATGGACATTGACGATGGCACATATCTGCCAATGGTATTTTTTAATGAAAAGCCTGTTATTGGTCATCATTTGCTATTACTTTTGGTTGATACTTCTCTTAAATCTTTGGTCGCTGAAAATCCAAGCTGGACATTTGAAGCGAAACGTACATGTGGACGTATTACTATTCCCCATATGAATGCACATGTTGATGTGCCAATGTATGCAATTCCTGAAGATAAATTTTTAGAAAAAGAGCAGTTTTTTAAAGCGGCTGCTAATACTCGTTTGACTTATGATGAATATGACAGCAGTGTTTCAATTGCAGATCAAAAAAAATATAAACTCGATTCAGACTGTGTAAATTTAGCAATTCGGGCTAATGATCAGAAATGGATGAAAAGTGATCCTAAAGTTGTTTCAGACTGGTTTGAAGAAAATTGCAGAAGAATCGGACCACATTTACGTAAAATCTGTCGCTTTTTGAAAGCTTGGCGTGATGCTCAATGGGAGTGGGGAGGGGGACCATCATCTATTTCATTAATGGCAGCAACAGTGAATATTTTGAATCGTAAATACATCAATAACCAAGACTTCGGTTCAACGATGTTAACCATTGCGAGAGAACTTCCTAATACATTTAGAAATGGAGTAGAAAGTCCAGATGATACTGATGAAAGACCATTGTTCCCTCCTTATTCCGAACACGGGGAACGTGAAAGGGAAATTGTTGAGAAAATGCAAACACTATTAACAAATTTAGAAAATGCGTTTGTTGCTGACACTAAACACGAAGCTCTTACTCTTTTAAATCTGAACTTTGGTGATCGTGTCAAAGACTATAGTTTAATTGTTTCCCAGACAGCAGCTCCCGCATTTGAGGATGAAGCAAGTCAAGCTAGTACAACATTTCAAATTAGCTCAACTATGATAAGCGGGTAGGTGCGTGAGTGAGTTACATAGCTTGATGCTGAGATGTGGGTATGAATTTATCGAATCTCGGCATCTCAAAGCCTACAAACATCTATCTGATTTATCTCAAAGTAAGCAATTTTATGTTAAAGATTTTGTAACTACGGAAGGTGTATTCAGGATAGCGCTGATTTTTACATATGATCCTTATACTAGCTTGCCATATGCATACATCGTGGACAAACCAGCACATCTGCAGGATGTGCTGCTTCCACATGTAAACAATGGTTGGTATTTATGCTATGTGCAAGAAATGGAAGCTGACTGGAATCCCAATGATCTTATCGCGCTGTATATGACAGTAGATCGTCAAATTCAAATTACTTTAAATAACTCAGTTGAATCAATTCATAATAGATCTACAGAGCAAGTGGAGTTGGAGGGGGAATTTAGTGCTTATTGGAAGCCAGAAAGCAAAGTATATTCATTATCGAGTTTTCATGACCTACACGATAGATTTTCTACTTTAAGTTTTAATAAGTCATTAGAGAAGGAAACAACAAAGGAATCTATTCTATATGACAGCAATACAGAACATGAGCACAAAAACTGGTTAATGCAGCGAGGTTTGTATGAGACTAAATCTCAGAGACTTCACACTTTTGTAATTAAAGTTAGACCCAATCGTTTATCAGGAGTTAATTGGCCTCCCAAAAACTCAAAGGAGCTATTTGATTGGCTTTCGACCGTTGATCACAATGCCAAAGCACACTTAGCGAACTATTTTGTTCAGAATAGATTCAAAAATCATTTAATTTTATTAGAGGTTGAGAAACAAGATACCCTTGGTCTTGTGTTGGAGTTGGATACTCAGACCGTTCAGTTATCCACTTATGCAAATACTAAAAAGACTGGTAAAAAGGGTGGTCGAGCTATCCAGCTTTCTACGATTACTGCTGTTTTATCGGGAAAATATGCTTTTAAAAAATTTAAAAGAATTTCTTTTATTAAAGCCGATAAGAATACTGTTCTTTCAAGAAATAGATCACGTCCTGATGTTGGTGATCTCAGCTCAAAGCGAATTGCTTTGATTGGATGTGGCACAATTGGAGGTTATGTATCTGAACTTTTAATTCGCTCAGGGGCCGGAGTTCATAGTGGCAAATTGCATCTTTTCGATTTTGACAATTATGGTCCTCAAAACTTCGGAAGGCATACACTTTTTTCATCAGACTTTGGAAAGAGTAAATCAGTTGCATTACAAGAGCGATTGACTACATCGACCCATCTTAAAACGGATATTCATGGATTTGATTGTGAATTTCCATTAATTGAGAAATATCTATCTTCTTATGACATTATCATTGATGCGACTGGCAGAGCACCTATTGCCAAACGGCTTTCATACCTACTTCGTAAATTAGATGGTGCGAAGAGACCAATACTAATTCATGGTTTTAACGATGGTAATGGTCGCGCATCAAAAGTTTTTATTGATTATTCAGGTGGATGTATTAACTGCCTTTGGAGTAATCCTACTTTTTATCATAATGGAAATGATATTCGCTTTAAGCAATTTGCTGGCTTGAATGAGAAAAAAGTATCTTGTGGCAGTACCTATATACCATATGATGCTGCCGTAAGTGTTATGACGGCAGCCTTAATTCAAGAGGCAACGCTTGCAACTCTAGAGCATGAAAGAAATTGGAATTACAAGGAACATATATTTGAAGGTGGTCGAACATTAAAGCCTAAATTAGTTCATTCGGAATCTAATTGTGGTATTTGTAATGCTAGGTAAAGATTTAGTTTTTAAGGCTGATGATGATGCCTTAGTTGTTATTTTGTCAGAAGTAGTTGAAATTTTACTTTCATATCGGCAGTTGGAGAATTCAAATCCTGAAAGTGCTGGTGTGATCATCGGTGAGCGTAGAGGAATTCATTTAGTAGTTAGAATGGTATCAGTACCTAATTTTTCAGACATTCGAAGCCGTTTTTCAGTTAATCGAATTGGTAAACATCACCAAGAAAAGGTTGATAAAGCATTTCGTGAATCTAATGGTACATGGCAATATCTAGGTGAGTGGCATACTCATCCTGAGAATATACCTTCGCCCTCTATGGTAGATTATAATAGTTGGAAGAAATATTTATCTTCCTCCGACCCTTTAATTTTGATTATTGTTGGAAGGACCAAATGGTGGGTTGGAAAGAAAATAAATCAAGAAATTAAAGTCTTAGAACAGATATAAATTTTCATAGGTTAGATATGCCTTAAATAAGGCATATCATCAATATTATAGAAATAAAGTCTGATTGAGCATTTAAGTAGTCAACTAAAAATAATGTATTACTGATTGGATAGATTAGACAAAATTGAGTGTGTTTCCTTATTCTTTAAGTATAATGTGATAGTACTATGATGATTGGATGTATATGATCTACATAACAATTGATGGTGATGATATTGGTCAAATGATTACATCATCATATTTAAAGAATGATGTGCATGAACTCTCTAGAATCAATTTTGTAGTTAATGAGAAAACGCTATTGATATCGAACTTTTTAAAAGAACAAGGGTTCAATATTATATTTTGTGCAGCTGATGGAGTTGCTGGCTACATTGATCAAACGAGTATTGACAAAGTATTCATTTTTGAGTCTATTAAGGCATTAGCTGAACCAGAGTTGTGCTTTTCTGTAGGGATAGGTTCAACTTTACAAGAAGCATACATAGCACTACTCTCTGCTAAAAGTAATGGGAAATGTCGTTTACATGATTTTTATTTTTTAAACTCAAATGTTTAGAATTATTGATTTTAAATCACTATTGCGGTACATCGCCATAATTACGACTATCCTAAGTATCGGTGCTTATGAGTTAGTACAAAGCTATTGGTTAAATGATCTCAAGATAGTGAAAATTTTAAGTATCGCTCCTTGGATCGCACTACTGCTAACTATTGCTTTAACTACTAGCATTACAGCCCGAGCTTTGTGGAGTGTGTTGAAAAAGATTAATCCTTCACTATATCCTGACTTAAATGGTACATGGGAAGGTGAAATTACAACTGAAACAAATCAAGTGATACCAGTCCGTGTTTTGATTAAACAAACATTGCTCACAACCCAAATCAATATTCATACACAAACCTCAAAGTCACTAACTTTAGAAACTACTCCAACAATTGAAAGCGGTGAGCCAAAACTTTATTACATATATCGTTCATTGCCTAAAGATCCTAATTGGAGCTCATACACTGGCTCTACTATTTTTGATATACGTAAAGTTGGTCATGATGATAATTGTACTTTAGAGCTCTCAGGGTACTACTACACTGATCGTAAAACTACGGGAAGAATTAGGTTTAGACAAATAGGAAGCTGTGTCGAAAAAGATGTTTCATTTTATTAATTCGTAATTTTATGGGAACTATTTTTTATTGTCTTTTCTTTTTTGGAGGATTTAATCCAGTAATATATTTCTTTAAAATTTAGATATGCGATGAGATTTAAGTCTGAATTTTAGTTTTCTTATATTCTATGGAATTTTATTTTTTATAAAATTCTTACAGTCTCAAAAAATTATGCCAAAATTAAAACTAAATTTAGTTAAATGAGAACTTTTTAATTATTAAGGGTTATGGTTTAAAATATATAAAGATACTATTTTTAAGTTAACCTTAATTATTATTAAATAAATTCTAACTTTAATTTTTCGCATTTTATGTGATTTAGCTATATAATTATTAAAAAATGTCTACTTAAAAGAGGTGGTTAATGGCTACGAATGGGCATGAATATTGCGTTCAAAATGCTTTTAATCGGTCACATGCTGGTAGATATATATATGTTGTAGCTATGGGTATTTCTTGGATAGCAATCTATATTTTTTTAAAATTTAATGGAGGTCTTTCTCCATTAGAAAATATTGTAATTTCAAGTTTAAGTACAGGTGTGTTATTTTTAGCTTGTTACTTCTTATTTGATAAATGGATCTGGAAATGGAATTTACTATTCCATTTTTTAAAATATCCTGATATTTCGGGAGAATGGGAGTGTGTTGGTAAAACATCTTATCAAGAGCTTGACAATGAGTTGGTGAAATCTAATAACTTAGAATGGCAAGGTAAAGTAACTATAATTCAGTCTTGGGATAAACTGAGAATTAGAATGGAAACAGAATTTTCTTCTTCTGAAAGTATTTCAGCAGCAATTATCTATGATGAAATTGATTCATATAAAGTCTTATATAGTTATAAAAATGAACCTAAAGACTTAGACCATAAAGAACTACGAACCCATTTAGGTTTCGTAGAACTTCAACTTAACAAAAACTCAAATACTGCTTTTGCCAAATATTACAATGTTAGTGGGAGGAGGACATTTGGTTCAATGGAGTGGAGAAAATTAAATTGATAATGGGAAAAATTTTAATGATTCCTTAGATGAAAAGCCTAAATCCTGACATAAATCACTTACTAAATTATCTAATGCAATACTCAATGTGATGAGAGAGCTTAATTTTTCTGTAGAATCAAAAATTTTTCTAGTGCCATCAGGAGTGTTTAAAGATTTTGCATAATTTTGATTATGGTATAAAAAATCAAAAAATCTTTGAGTTTCTAAAACAATACCAAGAGAGTAATTTTTGCTATGCTTTAAATTATCCCTATTAGCATGGTACATAATTGATGCTAGATCATAACTACTCAGTGTAATGTTTGAGCCTTCATCAATTAAATCTGCTTTGATAGTTTTACATAAACGAATGGATTTCCTTAATGAGCCTTCTGTTAGGTACTGGCAAATTAATTTAATCCAATAAATATGAGCAAATGGTAGATTTAGGAATGTTGTAGGGATATTTTTATCTAAAATATTTATTCCTCTTAAATATTCAAAACCTTTGTTCTTATATTCATTCGTTTCGACCCAATGAGATGGGACTACATCCACATCTCTTGGTAATGATCCTCCTGTAAGGCTTATACATTTTCCACCGCTATTATCAATTCTAACAGCTGGATATGCTTGCTTTAATTCATAAAAACTAGAATTTCTTAATTGCTGTAGAGCCTTTATATCCTCACTTCTTAATAAAACTGTACAGTCTTCTGAGCGATAGTGGTTTTTATGTATAACTAATAGGTCAACATCACTAACTCCCTTAATATGAATATCTAAAGGGACAGAACCTTGCAATTTATATTCTGTAGCCAATCCATGATTTGGCAGTCGAGTCTTAAGTTGATTTTCAATTCTTTTCGCTGTTTCTATACCAATTTCAGTATACCTTTGGTCTACTGCTTGCATAGCACCAGTTGAATAACGTACGGATGGTTTTGTAGAAATACTTTCCCAAAGTTCACGCTTGTTTTGAAGTGAAGAAAATTCAGAATAAGAAGTAATTCCAGCTTCTAAACTATCGAACATATGGTAAGTAAGGTCTGTAGCTTTTCTTCGTTTCTCCAACCTCTTTAATCGATCTTCAAAGTTAATTTTAGCCATGAAAAAATATCCAATTTAATACCTAAATTTAATAAGGTGTATTAAAAATATTTCAATGTTTTTAAGTTAAAATATTACAGTATTTGCTGATTTGAATATTATTAAATTATCATATTTATATAAAACAGATTCCAGAAATTAATTTTATTTAATTAAGATGGATAATTGTATTGTGAACTTAATTTTTAATAAAAAAATAGAACCGTTAGGCTCTATTTTTTTGATTTAATGTGGTTGATGTAATTTGTAACAATCTCGAAATATGTGTCAAAAATCTCACATCAACTGTCATTCAGCGACGACGTTTTATCTTACCAGCTCAAAGCACCGCCAGTCTGATAGTCAGTTACGCGCGTCTCGAAGAAATTCTTCTCTTTACGCAAGTCCATCATTTCTGACATCCACTGGAATGGATTGGTCACACCAGCAAACTGCTCTGGTAAACCAAGTTGAGATAGGCGACGGTTACAGATGAATTTTAAGTATTCTTCCATCATTGCTGCGTTCATACCCAATACACCGCGTGGCATCGTGTCACGTGCATATTCGATCTCAAGCATCGTACCTTCAAGAATCATTTGAATGACTTCTTGTTGGAACTCAGCCGTCCATAACTGTGGGTTTTCGATCTTGATTTGGTTAATCATATCGATACCAAAGTTCAAGTGCATCGACTCATCACGCAAGATGTATTGGAATTGCTCAGCAACACCATTCATCTTATTACGACGACCCATAGACAAGATTTGGCTGAAACCACAGTAGAAGAAGATACCTTCAAGTACACAATAGAATGCGATCAAGTTACGCAATAAGATTTGATCGTTTTCAGGTGTACCGGTTTGGAATGTTGGATCGCTCAATGACTGTGTATATTTCAAACCCCATGCTGCTTTACGAGCAACACTTGGGACTTCACGGTACATATTGAAGACTTCGCCTTCATCCATGCCCAAAGACTCAATACAGTATTGATAAGCATGAGTGTGAATCGCTTCTTCAAATGCTTGACGCAAGATGTATTGACGGCATTCAGGGTTGGTAATATGACGGTAAATCGCCAAGACCAAGTTGTTTGCAACCAATGAGTCCGCAGTCGAGAAGAAACCTAAAGAACGCATGATAATGGTACGCTCATCTTCAGTTAAGCCATTTTCAGACTTCCAAAGCGCGATATCATGGTTCATGTTAACTTCTTGTGGCATCCAGTGGTTTGCACATCCGTCTAAATACTTCTGCCAAGCCCATTCATATTTAAATGGAACAAGCTGGTTCAAGTCCGCACGGCAGTTGATCATCGCTTTGTCATCAACTTGCACACGTTGTGCACCCATTTCAAGCTCTTCTAAACCCGGTGCAACATCGAGATGTTCTAAGGCTTTAGATGCTCGAGCCAACGAATCGGTGGGATTTGTTGATCGGATGGTACTGGTTCCAGCGGATTGTGAAGCTGCCACGCTCGGCGATGCAGGCTCTGCATCAGATACCATCTGCGTATCAACCGTTTTTTTCGGTTCGACGGGCGCAGACTTGTGTTCATGTGTAGTCGGTTTTTGCGAATCATCTTCAAAATCGTCCCAACTTAGGATAGACATTTGCGTTCTCTCTTCGTTGTGTATAGCTGTTATCGACATCTCAACAAAGACATCTTAAATATACGCTTATATTGTGTAAGCAAAATTAAGTTTTATCGATTGATATTCAAAATTTTGATGAACTCAGACCTACAATCCCTAAGACTTATTTTGCTTACGCTGTTGTTTGCGAATGGCTAAAAATGCATAAACCATGGGCACATAAAAGAAAATAAAAGCAAAGATCAGAACAGCAAGTCCTAACATATAGTTATGGCTCAAATTGAACATAATCTCTGCCTTCTAGTTAAGTCCCCCCTTTTGAAAAGGGGGATTTAGGAGAATTTTACTGACAAGCTTCACAGTCTGGGTTGTCGATTGAACACGCCATTGGCACTGGAGCCGCAGTGGTGAAACCATCTTCTTCAACTTTAGCTTCTGGCTTCTTCTCTTCTACAGCTTGTGCTGCAACAACAGGAGCTTCAGCCGATGCTGGTTTCACTGCATTGAGTGCGCCCGTATTAATCGTTGATTTCTCAGCAGAGGTTGCGCCCAAAGCTCGGAGGTAATAAGTCGTCTTCAGACCACGTAACCATGCCATTTTATAGGTGATGTCAAGTTTCTTACCATTTGCACCAGCGATATAAAGGTTCAATGATTGTGCTTGATCGATCCATTTTTGACGACGAGAAGCAGCATCAACGATCCAACGTGTATCCACTTCAAATGCAGTCGCAAAGATTGCTTTCAATTCTTCAGGAATACGCGCAATTTTTTGTACAGAGCCTTCAAAGTGTTTCAGATCATTGACCATCACGGTATCCCACAGACCACGTTCTTTTAATGAGCGAACGAGGTATGGGTTGATCACAGTGAATTCACCAGAAAGGTTTGATTTCACATATAAGTTTTGGAATGTTGGCTCAATGGATTGAGACACGCCACAAATATTTGAAATGGTTGCCGTTGGTGCAATCGCCATCACATTCGAGTTACGCATACCATCTTTTTGAACTTTGGCACGTAATGTGTCCCAGTCCAAACGTTGAGTACGGTCAACTTCAAACATACGCTCTGGACGAGTTTTTGCAACAAGGTCTAAAGAGTCGATTGGAAGGATACCTTGATCCCACAATGAACCTTTAAATGTTGTATACACACCACGCTCAACAGCCAAATCACTCGAAGTTTGGATTGCATAGTAGCTAATCACTTCCATTGATTCATCAGCAAAATCAACGGCTGCATCAGAACCATAAGCGATGCCCATTTCATATAGTGCATCTTGGAAGCCCATGATACCCATACCGACAGGGCGGTGCTTCAAGTTCGAGTTCTTCGCTTGTGGAACTGCATAGTAGTTAATGTCGATCACGTTATCGAGCATACGAACTGCTGTTTTAATGGTACGAGCAAGTTTCTCGCGATCGAGCACACCACCTTTAACGTGTTCTACAAGGTTAATCGAACCTAAGTTACATACCGCGATTTCATCTTGGCTAGTATTTAAGGTGATTTCTGTACACAAGTTAGATGAGTGCACTACGCCAACGTGTTGCTGTGGTGAGCGTAAGTTACATACGTCTTTGAATGTGATCCAAGGATGACCAGTTTCAAATAACATAGACAGCATTTTGCGCCATAAGTCTTTCGCACGGATTTTCTTATGAAGCATATTGCTTTCTTTCGCAATGCCTTCGTAGTAAGCATAACGCTCAGCAAAGGCAGCGCCCGTCAAGTCATGCAAATCTGGTGTTTCAGAAGGGGTGAATAATGTCCAATCACCATCTTCAAATACACGCTGCATAAATAGGTCTGGCACCCAGTTTGCAGTGTTCATGTCGTGAGTACGACGGCGATCATCACCGGTGTTCTTACGTAGCTCTAGGAATTCTTCGATATCCAAGTGCCAAGTTTCTAGGTACGCACATACTGCACCTTTACGTTTACCACCTTGGTTGACAGCGACTGCGGTATCGTTAGCAACTTTCAGGAATGGAACAACACCCTGAGATTTACCATTAGTACCTTTGATATATGAGTTCAACGCACGAACAGGAGTCCAGTCATTGCCTAAACCGCCAGCCCATTTTGATAGCATTGCGTTGTCACGCATTGCACCATAAATGTCATACAAGTCATCACCGATAGTGGTCAAGTAACAGCTTGAAAGTTGTGGGCGTAATGTACCTGAGTTAAATAGGGTAGGCGTAGATGCCATGTAGTCGAAGCTAGACAGTAAGTTATAGAACTCGATTGCACGGTCTTCTTTATTTTCTTCACTGACCGCCAGACCCATCGACACACGCATAAAGAATAATTGTGGTAATTCAAAACGCACGCCATTTGAATGGATAAAGTAACGGTCAAATAAAGTTTGTAGACCTAAATAAGTAAATTGGTTTGAGCGTTCAGGTTGAATCGCGGCTGCCAATTTTGCAAGGTCAAAATTAAGTAGATCAGGTGAGAGTAGATCTAGCTCAATCCCTTTCTTTAAGAACGTTTCTAAAGCATCACCTTCCGAAGTATCGGTTGGTAAACCTAAGAAGATTAAGCCTGTGCTGACCAACTCATTACATAACAAACGTGCCGTCACATAGGTGTAGTTTGGTTCATGTTCGATGCGGGTACGTGTTGCCATCATCATGGTGGTGGCAATATCACTCTCTTTGACACCGTTATATAAGTTCTTAACAGTTTCATCGACAATGGCTTGTACATCAATGCCTTCCAAATCTGCACTTGCAGTTTCGATCGTGGTCGTCAATGCATCTAAGTCTAACGGTTGCAGTTGACCTTTAGCATCAATGATTTGAAGTGTCGGGTGGTGGTTTGCCCCAGTTTGTTGGCGCGCAGTTGCACGTTGATCACGATAGATCACATAAGCGCGTGCAACTTTTTGCTCGCCTGTGCGCATCAATGCCAATTCAACTTGATCTTGAATTTCTTCGATATGAATCGTACCACCTGATGGTAAACGGCGATTAAATGTATTCAGAACCATCTCAGTCAGTTGCGTGATACGGTCATGGATGCGACTAGAGTCAGCACCTTGTTGACCTTCAACAGCTAAAAAAGCTTTCCCAATCGCAACAGAGATTTTTTCAGCGTTAAAAGTCGCAATTTCACCAGTGCGCTTAATTACCTGAAGTTGGCCGGGTGTAGAAGTGATGATGCTCATGTCAGCATAGCTCCATTATCATCTATATTTTTATGTTCATAGACCGTTTGAATCGAGCAAAAAATATGCCACGATGTTTGAGGGATAAACACAAGACTTAGTGGTTAAAGTTTATTTTAAACACAAGATACGGTATTTTTAGCAGTAGATCAATATTGACATTTTACTAAAGTTTTTTTCATGTTTTAACTGCTGATTTCACAGACACATAGCATAGCAAAGCCCTTCAAAAAGCCGTATAGATAACTCTGTGGATAACTCAAAAAACAAACACTTAAATTCTTTTTGACCAACTAAGAAACAAATTGTTTAACATTGGAACAAATTTTATACTTATTTTTCATTTTGTTGGAGAGAAGCATAAAAAACTGAAAAAGCCATTAAAATTCATAATTTTAATAAAATTATAACAAAATGAGGTAGGCGTGTATCAGTTTGGTGAACGGCTACTTGTTTACAATGTAAACGTGTGTATATTGCAAAACATGAACCAATGTATATGCCAAATTTTAGGGGCAAACAAATGAGCCAAGAAGAAAAGTTACCGAAAATTTTAATCGTAGAAGATGATGAGCGTTTAGCACGCTTAACACAAGAGTATTTGATCCGTAACGGTTTAGAAGTTGGGGTTGAAACTGACGGTAACCGTGCGATTCGTCGAATTATCAGCGAGCAACCAGATTTAGTTGTGCTTGATGTGATGTTACCTGGTGCAGATGGTTTAACCGTTTGTCGAGAAGTGCGTCCGCATTATCATCAACCGATTTTGATGTTGACAGCGCGTACTGAAGATATGGACCAAGTACTTGGTTTAGAAATGGGTGCAGACGATTATGTTGCGAAGCCTGTTCAACCGCGTGTGTTGTTGGCTCGTATCCGTGCTTTGTTACGTCGTACCGACAAAACAGTTGAAGATGAAGTTGCGCAACGTATTGAGTTTGACGATCTTGTGATTGATAACGGTGGTCGTTCAGTGACCTTAAATGGTGAACTGGTTGATTTCACCAGTGCTGAATATGACTTATTGTGGTTATTGGCATCAAACGCAGGTCGTATCTTGTCTCGTGAAGATATCTTTGAGCGTCTACGTGGTATTGAGTACGATGGTCAAGACCGTTCAATCGATGTGCGTATTTCTCGTATTCGTCCAAAAATCGGCGATGATCCAGAAAATCCGAAACGTATTAAGACCGTACGTAGTAAAGGTTATTTATTCGTTAAAGAAACTAATGGGATGTAAAATTCAGCCCCTCCTTTTCTCATAAAGGAGGGTTTCTCTTTTTTGACAAGGAGAAGTTGTTGAATAATTTGGAATCATTTCCCTTATGGTGAGTCGAGTACTTAAGAACAGCATATTCTTGCGAATTTATGCTGGATTGGTCGTATTGGTGGTTGTGGTTGCCGCATTTTGTTATTTGCTGGTACAAATCATTAACTATCAACGTGCGCAAGAATATCGTGAGTCTCTCACGGATGGTATTTCCTACGTAATTAGTGAGGGGGTATCTCGTCAACCAGAAAAACAACAAAAATTAGATTGGATTTCCGATGCATCCGACTTGTTGGAATTGCCCATCTATTATGTAGATGCAGCGCGAGTCGAACTTTCTCGAACTGAAAAGAAACGTATCGCTGCGCAAAAGTCGGTGGTTCGTTATGATGCCAATCATGGGGTTGGTTATATCATTATTGGTCTGAAAGATGATCCTCAGCATTTCCTCTATATAAAAGTCGATAAACTCGGCGAACGTCAAATGAAGGCGCTGCCTATTTTTGTCTTGGATTATTTGATTTTTTATCCAGGGCAGGAGCGAGAGTATTTAGAGAAAATTAAAGAGCACTTTTATTATCCAATAGAAATTTTAGATATTCGAGACATTAACTTAGACTCAGAGCAGATTGGTCGGTTGCGCCAAGATCAAAGTGTATTGTTGTATAAAGACAGTGCCAGCATACGCGGCACAACCATTTCGATTGTTTCACCGATGCCGAATCACCCAGCACGCGTTTTGCTACTGGGTCCAGTGCCAATGTTTAATTGGATGCCTTTTCAGCTTTCAGCAGGTATTACCCTATTTAGCTTATTCTTATTGAGTTTAGGTGTATATGGATTGATTTTGCCTTTAGAGCGCAAAATCCGTCAGGTACGCCATGCCTTGAATAAAATGAAGTCAGGTGATTTGTCCTTGCGTGTACCGATTGAAGGTACGGATGAAATGGCAAACTTGGCATCCAGTTATAATAATATGTCAGACCATATTCAGCGTCTGATCGAAGCACAACGAGAACTCATGCGGGCAGTCTCGCATGAGCTTAGAACACCTGTGGCGCGCATTCGCTTTGGGATGGAAATGTTGGCTGAAGAAGATGATTATAATTATCGGATTCAACAAGTTGATATGATTGATAAGGATATCGAAGCACTGAATACCTTGATCGATGAAATCATGACTTATGCCAAACTTGAGCAGGGAACCCCATCTCTCGATTTTGAAGAAATCATATTGGTTGAAGTGCTTGATCAAGTTGCGATGGAAACTGAGGCATTGAAAACACAAAAAGAGATTGAGTTGATTGCCCCTTCATTGGTATTGAAGGTAGATGCTGAACGTCGATATTTACATCGTGTGGTGCAAAACTTAGTGGGCAATGCAGTTCGCTATTGTGATCATAAGGTGCGTATTAGTGGCGGTGTTCGTGCTGACGGCAATGCTTATGTGTGTGTGGAGGATGATGGTCCGGGTATCCCTGAGCAAGAGCGAGCGCGGATCTTTGAAGCCTTTGCACGTTTAGATGATAGTCGTACCCGTGCTTCAGGTGGTTATGGTCTAGGTCTATCGATTGTGAGTCGTATTGCGTATTGGTTTGGTGGCGAGGTTCATGTGGATCAGAGTCCAAACTTAGGCGGTGCGCGATTTATGATGACGTGGCCTGCAAAACGTTATAAGCAAACCTTAAAGAAATAATCAGCACTTAAATACCCAGATAAAATGCCATAACTAAAAGCCAAAGCACTGTTTGCTTTGGCTTTGTCGTATATCTTTGAAAGATACAGCGTTGCTCTATTCCTGTAGGGAAGAATCAGGTTCGATTAAAGGGCGACCTGATCTTAAACTTTGTAAAGCATCTGCATTAAAATCAACCAATAAAGAATTGTTTTTAACGTCTATTTTATAACTTTGGATCAGTCGTTCATCTCCATTTATGGTTTCTACTCGATAAGCATCTGCAATATTAAGAATTCCTTCAAGATTTGTTGTGGTTGATGCAAAATCTTCTCTAAATAATTCGTAAATATCCCTTAAATCAAAAATTGCGTTATCTGCGTCTGGGTGTTTTCGGACGTAATTCTCAATATGACGCATGAGTAATTGTGAAAAAAAGAAATAATCTGAGTGGTGTGCGAATTTTAGATCCATATTTTTCTCCTTATTGTCTATCTTTAGAATACCGATCTATTGCCGAAGCTGTGTAAAAAGATAATTAAAGTATTTAGCTGAATTGCAACATATTATGTCGAAATCACCACCTGATTTCGTCCTTGTCTTTTGGCTTGATAAAGTGCATCGTCCGCTTGTTTAAATAAGTATTCAATTGAATGTCGATTTTCAGCAGAGCAAACAAAAATTCCGATACTGATTTGGATCGAAAAAGTTTGGTGATGCTCCAGTTTAATTGGCGTTTGACTTACGTGTAGACGGATTCTTTCAGCATCTTGGTAGGCTGTGTCGGCATTGGTGTTGGTTAAGAAAATAGCGAATTCTTCACCACCTAAACGTCCGATTAAGTCTTGGGGCTTTAAAAGCGATTGAATGGTTTTTACACAGCTTTGCAGGGCGCGATCTCCGATGAGATGACCGTAGTTGTCATTGACTTGTTTGAAGTGATCGATGTCGAGCATCAAGAAGGCTGTTGTTTGACCTGCATTTTTGGCTTGTTGTTGTAAAAGTTGTAGGGATTGTAGAAATTGACGTCTGGTTAAGCTGGATGTTAACTCATCATGAGCAATCGTGTGTTGTAGCTCTCGAATCAACTTAGATCGCACCACATTGATACTGGAAACCGTTAGCGGCGCGATGGTCATCATAATCAGCCCAAGACGAATAGAGATCGTATTATTTAGATATTGATCTGGATAAAGTAATAAATAATGTTGGGAGACGTGATGAATGATAAAAGCACAGCTTATAGAGGTGATAATTGCCACTGAAAAATGGGGGTATCTCAGCGCGCACCAGATCAATGGCGCAATCGGATAGAGTAATGAGCCAGGACCCGCATCATAGTAGGCAATCACAATTGATATAATGACTGCAATCAAAGGTAAGCTTTCTAGAATAATTTGAGATTTAAATGCATTGAGTTGTTGTTTAAATTTGGCTAAATGCGGTGTGCTAATGATGGCGGGTAAAAGTAAGAGTGCATTCTGAATTTCTGCTGTAAACCAATGTCCATAATCAAGCCAAAACGAGCCTAAAGCAAATTTAGTCTCAAAAAAAGGCAGTGTAATCGCTGCAAATAAAGCACTCGACAAACCGCCAATACAGCAAAAACTAAATAAAAATAAATAGAAATAGCCTTGATGCATTGAGCGAATGAAGCTGTTAAATTTTATGTAGAGGGCAAGTGTGACCAGCACATAGATTAAGTTGGCTGAGGTTAAGCAGATATTTAATAGAAGCGGTGTGTCTTGCCAACCGTCTGCGAGGAGGTAGCCGAGGATTGCGCCGATAAAGCTAATTGGATGGCGTGTCTGTGGGAAGCGAATCAGCAAACCCAAAAGCACTGAATTGGCAGGCCAGAATGAAGCAAGAAAGTTGAGTTGTCGCGTTGCAATACCGAGTAAGCAACACAAAAAAATCACACCCGTAAATATTAAAAATAATTGGAAAAGCGACAGGGGCTTTAATGCTACTCTTGATTGAGCCATTCTGACGCGTTTCCTTAGATATTTGGTCGCGCTATTATATAAATTTTGTTTAAATTTTCATCATAAATTTGTATTAATGCAATGATTTAGTGCATAGAGCGTTAATTGTGAGCATAGACCGTAGATTGCGATAGTTTTTGGTACATAAGTAAAGAAAAAAATGATTAACATGCTATGTTTGATTTGTTAATTCGATTTTTAAGGGTGAATTAACCATGATCTTGGATATATTTGTAATTTTAAGGACAAAATCATCCGAAAGACTAAAGCGCTTCAACTAGCATGCGAAATTAGAAATCAGGTACAATTGGCGGAATTAATTTTGTGTTTGGTGTATTTGAAGGCCAATACATACATTCTTTGTTAAAAATAGGCCTGCCAGGAGTTATCCCCGCATGAGTGCCATTACTCCATACGATTGGGCGATTATTGCCTTCGTGATCGGCGTTACATTTCTTTGCGTTTTTATGCTGACCGTTCCTTTACTCCTTGGGGGTAAAGCTTGGGGACGTGCCAAGCAAGAACAGTTTGAGTCAGGTGTAGTAAGTGCGGGCGGTGCTCGTATTCGCTTGTCAGCCAAGTTCTATCTCGTTGCGATTTTCTTTGTCGTTTTTGATTTAGAAGCCCTTTACCTCTATGCATGGGCAACCTCTGTCCGTGAAGTCGGTTGGGTTGGCTTTATCACTGCCGCAGTGTTTATTTTAGTATTACTTATTGGTTTGATTTACGAGCTTTCTACAGGTGGACTTAACTGGGCACCTTCAGATCGTCGTAAAGCGGCTGGTGTGAAAACTAAGATTGGTTCGCCAAATATGAATATCGCTGACATTACTCGATTCAATAACATTGAAGAATTGGTGATCGATCCTACTGGTCAAATTCCAGCGCAGTCTTCTGGTCGTGTTAAGTCTAAAACACCGACTACCTCATCATCTGAACAGGAGTAAGTCGGGATGAAATATACTTTAACCCGTGCGAATCCGGATGCCGATCAATATCCATTACAAGATCGTCAAATCGTAACTGATCCACTTGAGGAAGAAGTCAATAAAAGTGTGATGATGACTCGTCTAGAAGATGCTGTGCATACAGCAGTCAACTGGGGTCGTAAAAACTCTTTGTGGCCATTTAACTTTGGTACTTCTTGCTGCTACGTCGAATATGCAACCACATTAACTGGCGTACATGATTTATCTCGGTTCGGTGCAGAAGTTATTCGAGCTTCACCACGTCAGGCTGATTTGATGATTGTTGCAGGAACATGCTTTGTCAAAATGGCACCTGTAATTCAACGCTTGTATGAACAAATGCTTGAGCCTAAATGGGTCATTTCAATGGGTGCTTGTGCTAACTCTGGTGGCATGTACGACATCTATTCTGTGGTTCAAGGTGTAGACAAGATTATTCCTGTTGATGTGTACGTCCCAGGTTGTCCACCGCGCCCAGAGGCATTGATCCAAGCTTTAATGTTACTACAAGACCAAATTCAACTTGAGCGCCGTCCACTTTCAGCCGTAATTGGTGATGATCTTCAGCCTGTGTATAAGCCAAAGATGATGCCAGAACGCGACCGTAAAAATGCGGAACGTATTGCGGTGAAAAACTTGCGCTCTATGGATGAAATTAAATAATTTTTGAAGATGAGTTTTTGACATATCTGATGGGTATGGTCATCTAAAAAATTGCCAGAATTTGTATTGAATAGGAAGCCAAACCAATGGCTGAAACTGACATTGCTATGCCAGAGTCAACACCAGTTGATTCACGCCCAGCATTTGCAATCGTAGAAGAGCTCAAAAATAAATTTGGTGAGAACTTCTACGTGCAGGCGACTTTTGAAGAGTTTCCAACAGTCTGGGTTGAGCGCGCACGCGTGCAAGAAGTCCTTATGTTCTTACGTAAAGTAGAACGTCCTTATGTCATGCTATTTGACTTATCTGCGATGGATGAGCGTTTACGTGTTCATCGCGATGGTTTACCTGCATCTGACTTCACTGTGTTTTATCATTTACTTTCACTTGAGCGTAATAGTGATATTCGTGTCAAAGTGGCTTTGAATGAAAATGATTTAAACCTGCCAACGGCAACCAATATTTGGCCAAATGCAAACTGGTACGAGCGTGAAGCTTACGATATGTTTGGGATCAATTTCGAAGGGCATCCAATGCTACGTCGTATTTTGTTACCAACCTATTGGGAAGGTCATCCGTTACGTAAAGAATATTCTGCCCGTGCGACAGAATATACGCCGTATATGCAAGACCAAGCCAAGCAAGACTTCGAACAAGAACATCTACGTTTTGTACCAGAAGACTGGGGTCTAACACGCGGCAACGCTGATGAAGACTTCATGTTCCTCAACTTAGGTCCTAACCATCCATCTGCGCACGGTGCATTCCGTGTGGTTCTACAGTTGGACGGTGAAGAAGTGAAAGACTGTGTTCCTGATATTGGTTATCACCACCGTGGTGTGGAAAAGATGGCTGAACGTCAAACATGGCATTCTTTCATTCCTTATACTGACCGCGTGGACTACTTGGGCGGTTGTGCTCAGAACATGCCGTATGTGATGGCTGTAGAGCAAATGGCAGGAATCAAAGTTCCTGAACGTGCTCAAGTGATTCGGGTCATGTTGAACGAATTGTTCCGTATCAATAACCACTTATTATTCTGTGGTACGGCGATTCAGGATGCCGGTGGTATGACACCAGTATTCTATATGTTCGCAGATCGTCAAAAAGTCTATGACATCGTTGAGGCGATTACGGGTTACCGTATGCACCCGGCATGGTTCCGTATTGGTGGGGTTGCGCATGATCTTCCAAATAACTGGCAAAAACTGGTCAAAGAGTTGTTGGAGTGGATGCCGAAACGTTTGAACGAGTACTTCAAAGCCGCACTTAAAAACTCAGTATTTATTGGTCGTACCCGCAATGTTGCGCAATACGATGCGAAATCTGCGTTGGCTTGGGGTGTGACAGGTACAGGTTTACGTGCAACGGGTATTGATTTTGATGTTCGTAAATATCGTCCATATAGCGGCTATGAAAACTTCGATTTTGATGTGCCTCTTGAATATGAAGGCGATGCTTACGCGCGCGTTCTGGTTCACTTCCGTGAAATTACTGAGTCACTGAAAATTATTCAACAGTGCTTGGATAATATGCCTTCTGGTCCATACAAAGCGGATCATCCATTGGCTGTTCCACCACCAAAAGACAAGACCTTACAAGATATTGAAACTTTGATTACGCACTTCTTGAGCGTGTCATGGGGTCCTGTAATGCCAGCAGGTGAAGCATCGTTTATGACTGAAGTGGTGAAAGGGGCAAGTACTTATTACCTCACGTCTGATAAGTCGACGATGAGTTACCGTACTCGTATCCGTACGCCGACATTCACTCACTTACAGCAAATGCCTTCAGTGATTAATGGTAGCTTGGTCTCTGATTTGATCATCTATTTGGCGACCATTGACGTGGTTATGGCTGACGTGGATCGCTAGGGGTAAACGATAATGATGATTTTGACTGATAAAAAACCTCGTGTGAATGTTGAAGGGATTTTGACTGCTGAAGAAATCCATGACATTGAACATCACATTGATCACTATCCGTACCCACGTGCTGCATCACTGGATGCGCTCAAGTGTGTACAACGCCGTAATGGTTGGGTAGATGACGCTCAAATGAATGCGATTGCGCAATTGTTGAGTATGAGTGTGGCTGATTTGGAAGGTGTAGCAACGTTCTATAACCGCATTTATCGCCAGCCTGTAGGCCGTCACGTGATTTTATTGTGTGACTCTATTGCTTGCTTCTTGATGGGTGCAGAAACGTTGGCAGAGGCGTTCCAGCGCGAGTTGGGAATCCAATATGGACAAACCACAGCAGATGGTCGTTTTACTTTGCTGCCAATTTGTTGTTTAGGCAACTGTGACAAAGGTCCAACTTTAATGATTGATGAAGATACCCACGGTTTAGTGGATGTGTCATCAGTCAAACAGTTATTGGAGAAGTATGTATGAATACTGAACCAAAACCAATCTATGGCGACGGTAACCCAGAAACACATCCATTGACTTGGCGTTTGAGTAAGCAAGAGCATGTTCGTGCTGCTGATGATTATGAAGCGCTTGAAGGTTATGCAGGCTTTAAAAAAGCACTCAGTATGCCACCAAAAGATGTATTGGAAGTGGTCAAAGCTGCAACCGTAAAAGGTCGTGGTGGTGCAGGTTTCCCAGCAGGAATTAAATGGTCATTAATGGCACCAAATGATGGTGGTCCACGTTATTTGATCTGTAATGCTGATGAAATGGAACCGGGTACTTTTAAAGACCGTTTGTTGATGGAACAACTTCCACATCAATTGATTGAAGGGATGCTGATCGCGGGTTATACCCTAGAAGCGACACATGGCTATATCTTCATTCGTGGTGAGTATGTTGAAGCAGCTCAATACTTAAATGAAGCATTAGAGCAAATCCGTGCCAAAGGTTACTTGGGTGAAAATATCTTAGGAACGGGCTGGAACTTCGAGATGCACGTGCATACAGGCGCAGGGCGTTATATCTGTGGTGAAGAAACCGCATTGATTAACTCGCTCGAAGGTCGCCGTGCTAACCCACGTACTAAACCACCATTTCCACAAGTAGCAGGTGCATGGGGTCGTCCAACGATTGTAAATAACGTTGAGACCTACAATAACTTGCCAGCGATTATGCTGCGCGGTCCTGAATGGTATATCAATCTTTCTGCGCATAAATCCAAAGACCCAGGCACCAAGATTTATGGTGCGTCAGGTAAAGTGAAATTCCCAGGACTTTGGGAACTTCCATTTGGTACCACTGCACGTGAAGTGATTGAAGACCATGCGGGTGGTATGCGTGATGGTTTAACCCTGAAAGCATGGTTACCGGGTGGTGCATCAACAGATTTCTTAGCTGCTGAACACATTGATCTACCAATGGATGCAGAAAGCATTATGAAGGCGGGTTCTCGTTTAGGAACGTGTTTGCTGATGGTGGTAGATGAAACCCAATGTATGGTTTCAGCGACTCGTAATTTAGAAGAATTCTTTGCGCGTGAATCTTGTGGTTTTTGTACACCGTGTCGGGATGGCCTACCTTGGGCTGTTAAGGCATTGAAAGCACTTGAAGATGGTAAAGGGAAGATGGAAGACATTCAACATCTATCTGAACTGACTAAAAAGTTGTGGATCGGTAAGACTTTCTGTGCCCATGCACCGGGTGCGATGGAACCACTGATGGGCGCATTAAAATATTTCCGCCATGAGTTTGAAGCGAAGGTTAAAACCCATGCTCCAGCTCTTGACGTAGAACAAGTTTAAGGAATTCGACTATGGCTACAATTCATGTCGATGGAAAATCGTACGAAGTCAATGGTTCTGAGAACTTGCTACAAGCATGTTTATCTCTCGGGCTTGATATTCCGTATTTTTGTTGGCACCCATCCTTAGGTTCAGTTGGTTCTTGTCGTCAATGTGCGGTGACTCAGTATGCAAATCCTGAGGACACACGTGGACGTTTAGTGATGTCATGTATGACACCTGCGACCGACAACACCTATATTTCAATCGAAGACAAAGAAGCAACTGAGTTTCGCGCATCGATCGTTGAATTCTTAATGACCAACCACCCACACGACTGTCCAGTCTGTGAAGAAGGTGGGCACTGTCATTTACAAGATATGACGGTGATGACGCAGCACGATCGTCGTCGCTACCGCTTTACCAAGCGCACTCATCATAATCAAGAGTTGGGTTCGTTTATTGCGCATGAGATGAACCGTTGTATCGCATGCTATCGTTGTGTGCGTTACTACAAAGACTATGCTGGTGGTACAGACTTCGGTGTATATGGCAACGCATCACGCGTGTATTTCGGTCGTCCAGAATCAGGAACCTTAGAGTCTGAATTCTCTGGTAACTTGACGGAAGTCTGCCCAACGGGTGTATTTACCGATAAAACACATTCGGCTCGTTATAACCGTAAATGGGACATGCAGTACGCACCAAGCGTCTGTTTTGGCTGTTCTTCTGGCTGTAACATTTCACCGGGTGAGCGTTATGGCGAAATCCGTCGTGTCGAAAACCGCTTCAATGGTGAAGTGAACCAATACTTCCTGTGTGATAAAGGGCGTTTCGGTACTGGCTATGTCAACCGTGAAGATCGTCCTCGTCAACCACAGTTCCGCAATGGTGACACTGCTGCAACTGTGACTGTAGATCAAGCACTTGATCAAGTGATTGGCCAACTTCAAGGCAAGAAAGTGTTAGGAATTGGTTCTCCACGCGCAAGCTTGGAATCAAACTACGCGCTTCGTGAATTGGTTGGACAAGACAACTATTCAACAGGAATGTCGCAAAAAGAGCAAAATCTGGTTGAATTGGCTGCGTCAATCATGCAAACACAGGGTATTCATAACCCGAACATGCGTGAAATTGAAAGCTATGATGCAGTGTTGATCTTGGGTGAAGACTTAACGCAAACTGCGCCACGTATGGCTTTGTCTGTTCGCCAAGCTGCGAAAAATAAAGCCAAAGAAATGGCGGCTAAAACACGCACACCAGACTGGTTAGCTGAGCCTGTACAACGTATTGGTCAAGATGCAAAATCTCCAATTTACATCCTTGCTGCAACACAAACGCGTTTAGCGGATGTGGCAACAGGTGAAGTGGTTGCATCACCAAATGATATCGCGCGTTTAGGTTTTGCGGTTGCGGCTGCGGTTAAAGGTGAAGTACTCACAGGTCTCGCAGATGATGCAAAAGCGTTTGCGCAAACCATTGCTGACACATTGAAAGCAGCGACCAAACCATTGATTATCTCTGGTACGAGTCTGCAAGATCCTGCAATCATGGAAGCAGCAGCACAAGTTGCTCAAAACTTGGGTGGAAATGCAGGTTTATCCTTGACGGTTCCTGAAGTGAACTCAATGGGCTTGGCATTGTTTGGTGGTTTAAGTTTAGAACAAGCCTTTGCACAAGATTTTGATGCAGTTGTGATTGTTGAAAATGATTTAACGCGTCGTTTACCTGTTGCACAAGTCAAAGCTGGGTTAGATAAAGCTGAAACAGTGATCGTACTCGACCACAGCGAAACTGAAACCTTGAAATTGGCGGATATCGTCCTTTCAGCAGCAAGTTTTGCTGAGGGTGATGGTACGGTAGTGAGCCAAGAAGGTCGTGCACAACGTTTCTATCAAGTCTATGACCCAAGCTACTACAAACCTGATTATGCGATTAAAGAATCATGGCGCTGGTTACATGCCATTGAAACGGGCATGAGAGGTAAAGTGGTTGACTGGACGCTACTTGATGATGTGATTGATGACATCGTGAAGAATGTTCCAGCACTCGAAGCGATTCAAGATGTTGCACCAGATGCTGGCTATCGTGTTCATGGTTTGAAAATCGCGCGTGAACCACGTCGTTATTCGGGTCGTACTGCGATGCGAGCTGGAATCTCTGTACATGAGCCAAAACAACCGACTGATCTAGATTCTGCATTGACCTATTCGATGGAAGGTTATGTTGGCACTCAGAATGCGTCATCGTTAGTTCCATTTGCATGGGCTGCAGGGTGGAACTCACCACAAGCTTGGAACAAATACCAAGATGAAGTGGGTGGACACTTAAAAGGTGGTGATTCAGGTGTGCGATTATTCGATCGTTTAGCCAAGCGTCCAGCACGTAGTTATGTTGCACCGACAGCAGTTGTGGTGAATCCTGAAAGTTTCCGTCTTGTACCAATGCACCATATTTTTGGTTCTGGTGAGTTCACGATTAAAACGCCTGCGATGGAATCTCGTATTCCTGAAGCGATGTTTGCAGTGGCTGAACAAGATGCGACACGTTTAAATGTTCAAGATGGTCAACGTATTACGGTTAAGACGGGTGAAACCAGCATTAGCTTACCAGTACAAGTGATTGAATATTTACCAACGGGTTATATTGGTTATCCAATTGGTTTAGCACCAACCGTTTCATTGGCTGAGCCTGTGTCTGTGGCAGTAGGAGTGTAATTCATGAATCAAGAATTTATACGTCAAACGCCACTTTGGGCTGATCAATGGCCAATCGCGTATTCAGTGATTCAAGCGATTGTCATTTTGCTGGTTGTGGTGTTGGTCGCGGCATTGATGTCGTTTATTGAACGTCGCCTTTTGGCGCTCTGGCAAGACCGTTATGGTCCAAACCGTGTTGGTCCGGGTGGTATGTTCCAGATCGTTGCCGACATGCTCAAGATCATGTTTAAAGAAGACTGGACACCAAAGTTTGCAGATAAGTTAACCTTCCGTTTAGCACCAGCAGTTGCGATGGCAACTGCGGTACTTTCATTTATGGTTATTCCTGTAAGTCCGATGTTGGGCGTAGCAGATATGAGTATCGGTCTATTGTTCTTTATGGCAATGGCGGGTATTGCAGTTTATGCCGTGTTGTTTGGCGGTTGGGCATCGAACAACAAATACTCATTACTGGGCGGTTTACGTTCTGCGGCTCAAACCATTTCTTATGAAGTGTTCTTGGGTATCTCGTTAATGGGTGTGGTTGCGATTGCAGGCTCATTTAACCTCCGTGAAATCGTTGAAGCACAACGTGATATGTGGTTCATCATTCCACAATTCTTAGGTTTCTTGATCTTTGTGGTTGCAGGCGTTGCGGTAACGCATCGTCATCCATTTGACCAACCTGAAGCTGAGCAAGAATTGGCAGAGGGCTACCATGTTGAATATGGTGGGATGAAGTGGGGGATGTTCTTCGTTGCTGAATATGTCAACGTAGTGCTGATCTCTGCTTTGATCGTGACTTTATTCTTCGGCGGATGGCTTGCACCATTTAACTTAGAAATTCCATTTGTTCCACCAGTATTCTGGTTCATTATCAAAACAGCATTCTTTGTAATGATGTTTGTCTTGGCTCGTGGCTCGTTAATGCGTCCGCGTTATGACCAAGTAATGAATTTTGGTTGGAAAGTTTGTTTGCCATTGGCGTTGGTCAACTTGTTAGTGACTGGTGCTGTGATTCTGATGAATCAGGCCTAGGACAGCAGGGAGTACAAAATGTATAAAATTCTAGCTGGATTCGGATCGATTGTACGTTCGTTATGGATGGTATTTAGCCACGTAACGCGTAAACGTGACACGATTTTATATCCAGAAGTACCAGCAGAACAAATTGTGCCTCCACGCTTTCGTGGTCGTATTGTATTGACGCGTGATCCAGATGGTGAAGAGCGTTGTGTGGCATGTAACCTCTGTGCGGTTGCATGTCCTGTGGGCTGTATTTCATTACAGAAAGCGGAAAAAGAAGATGGACGTTGGTATCCAGAGTTTTTCCGTATTAACTTCTCTCGCTGCATCTTCTGCGGTATGTGTGAAGAAGCTTGCCCAACAACTGCGATTCAGATGACCCCAGATTTCGAATTGGGTGAATATGTACGTCAAGATTTGGTTTACGAGAAAGAAAACTTATTGATTTCTGGGCCAGGTAAATATCCTGACTATAACTTCTACCGTGTTGCTGGTATGGCGATTGATGGTAAAGGCAAAGGTCAAGCACAAAAAGAAAGTGCACCAATCGATGTACGGAGCTTATTACCATGATGTGGCCATTTTATTTGATGGCACTTGTGGCCATTGTTTCGACTATCCGTGTTGTGACCAATACGAATCCTGTACATGCACTTTTAAGTTTGATCGTGTCACTTCTTGCGGTTGCAGGTATTTTCCTGATCGTCGGCGCACCATTTGCTGCTGCGCTTGAGATTATTGTTTATGCGGGCGCGATCATGGTCTTGTTCGTGTTTGTGGTCATGATGTTAAATCTTGGTCAAGACACCGTTGAACAAGAGAGTAAGTGGTTAAGCTCTGATGCTTGGGCATTTCCTGCATTGATGAGTTTTCTCATGGGCTTGCTTTTAGTCTGGATGCTGGGTAGTGACTATACGACTTCGGGTGCAGTGATGGGGCGTGAAGTGGTGGGTCCGAAAGCAGTAGGACAAGCATTATTTACGCATTATCTATTATTGGTAGAAGTTGCCGCGATGTTATTGCTTGCAGCCTTAGTTGCAGCATTCCATCTAGGCAAACGTGAACCAGGTGCAGAAGAGGATAAAGAATAATGGGACACATCCCTTTAGAACATGGTTTGATTGTCGCAACCATCCTTTTTGCACTGGGTTTTTACGGTGTAATGGTGCGACGCAACCTATTATTTATGTTGATGAGCCTTGAAGTGATGATGAATGCTGCTGCATTGGCATTCGTTCTCGCGGGCAGTGTTTGGGCGCAACCAGATGGACAGGTCATGTTCATCTTGATCTTGACCCTTGCAGCGGCAGAGGCGTGTATCGGTCTTGCGATCGTCCTTCAGTTCTATCATCGCTTCCATCATTTGGATGTGGATGCTGCTAGTGAGATGCGCGGATGAGTACATTATATTTAACCGTTTTATTTCCGCTCATTGGTTTTATCCTTTTAGCGGCAGGACGTAACAAACTATCTGAAAATGTAGCCGCAATTATTGGTGTGGGGTCAGTTGGTTTATCTGCTCTATTTGCTTTAATTGCAGGTTTGGCGTTTAGCAATAGTGGCGAAACTGTCTTTATTCAACACTTGTGGACATGGTTCAGTGTTGCTGGTTTTGAGCCGGGAATTAGCCTACAACTTGATGGTCTTTCATTACTGATGATGGGAATGGTGACAGGGGTTGGTTTCCTAATCCATATTTTTGCATCTTGGTATATGCGTGGCGAAGAAGACTATGCGCGCTTCTTTTCTTACTTCAACCTATTCGTTGCCAGCATGTTGTTGTTGGTACTGGGCGATAACTTAGCGTTATTGTTCTTAGGTTGGGAAGGCGTAGGTCTGTGCTCGTACTTGCTGATTGGTTTCTATTATTCAAACCCTGCCAATGGTTGGGCGGCGATCAAAGCATTTACCGTAACGCGTGTGGGTGATGTATTTTTACTCATTGCATTGTTCTTGCTCTATCAACAATTTGGTACTTTGAATATCCAGTACATTGTTGAAAATGCAGCAGCGGTTATGACGCAAAGCTCTTCATTGTCGATCTGGACAGCATTGATGTTGTTCTTGGGTGCAGCAGGTAAGTCAGCGCAAATCCCACTCCAAACGTGGTTAGCGGATGCGATGGCTGGTCCTACACCAGTATCTGCATTGATCCACGCAGCGACCATGGTTACAGCGGGTGTGTACTTGTGCTGCCGTATGTTCTCTGTGATGGAAATGGCACCAGAAGTGATGCAATTCATTTCGATTACAGGTGCGGTGACATTGCTGGTGGCTGGTTTTGCAGCATTGGTTCAAACCGATATCAAACGTATCTTGGCTTACTCAACCATGAGTCAGCTCGGTTATATGTTTATGGCGGTGGGTGCTGAAGCATACCAAGCAGGTTTGTTCCACATGTTGACGCATGCATTCTTTAAAGCGTTATTGTTCTTGTCTTCTGGTGCGGTTATTTTGGCCTACCATCATGAGCAAAACATTTTCAAGATGGGCGGCTTGTTCAAGCATAACAAATTCTTATTTGCATGTTTTGCGATTGGTGGCGGTGCGTTAGCGGCGATTCCATTCATCACAGTCGGCTTCTTCTCTAAAGATGCGATTTTATGGCAAGTTTGGGCACATGGTCACACTACAGGTATTGAGACCTATGGCATGTTATTCTGGGTCGGTGTTGCTGGTGCATTCTTAACCTCTATTTATACGTTCCGTTTGATTTGGATTGTATTCTTTGGTGAAGAAAAGACCCCATATCACGAAATCAAAGGTGCGACTTACTGGGCGCCGCTTGCAATTTTGGCTGTACTTTCAACTGGCGTTGGTGCTTTGTTGCAAGGTCCGGTACAAGGTCTGTTAAATACCGCGGGTATCCCTGCATTTGTAATGACGGATGCGCTAGCACATTTACAGCATGCGGTTGAATTAAAAGCGGTTGGTATTGCGCTTGCTGGTTTAGTGGTTGGTATTGTGCTGTTTGTCTTTGCCTATGGTGCGGTCAAATCTTTTGCTCAAACATCGTTGGGTTCAGGTTTAGCACACATCTGCCGTACTGCATTTGGTTTCGATGCTTTATATAACATTGTATTCGTAAAACCTTATTTATTGATTGCGAAAATTTTAGGTCGCGATCCAGTAGATGGTTTGTGGCTGGTACTTCCTGCGATTGTGCAAGGTGGTAATAGCTTTACAAGTTCGCGTCAAACAGGTTCATTACGTGAATACGCATCAAGCATGTCACTTGGTATCGTGGTGCTATTGATGGTCTTGATCGTTATTGAGGTTGTGGGGAAATAAAATGGAAAACAATTTAATTTTACCCGCACTGATTTTAGTTCCTTTCATTGCTGGTTTTATTTGTTGGTTGGTAGATAAATTCGACCAACATTTACCGCGCTGGATTGCCTTGATTGGTATGCTGATTACCTTAGGTTTAGGTATCGCGTTATGGCAAAGTGGCACATTCGTTTATGAAATTGGCTCAAAAGTTCCAGTTTGGGCAGCGGAGTTTCATCTTCCTTGGATTCAGACTTTAGGTATTAGTATTCACTTAGCGGTGGATGGCTTATCTCTATTGATGGTGCTACTGACTGCATTACTGGGTGTACTTGCAGTTGGCTGTTCATGGGGCGAGATTCAGAAAAACGTCGGTTTCTTCCACTTAAACTTACTTTGGAGTTTGGGTGGGGTTATTGGTGTCTTCCTTGCGATTGACATGTTCTTGTTCTTCTTCTTCTGGGAGATGATGCTTGTACCAATCTATTTCTTGATTGCGTTATGGGGTCATAAAGGCTCGAATGGTCGTTCACGTGTTTATGCTGCAACCAAGTTCTTCTTATATACTCAAATCGCTGGTTTGATTATGTTGATCGGTATCCTAGGCCTCGTGGTTTATGGATACATGATGACGGGCATGATTGGTTTCGATTACAACTACTTACTTGCTGTAGCGAACCATTTACCACCTGAAGTTGCCTATGCATTCATGCTGTGTTTCTTCATTGGTTTTGCGGTGAAACTTCCTGTATTCCCATTACACGGTTGGTTGCCTGATGCGCATGCGCAAGCACCAACAGCGGGTTCTGTGGACTTAGCGGGTATTTTGATTAAAACTGCAGCCTACGGTTTGCTTCGTTTTGTGATTCCATTCTTCCCAGCGGCATCAGCACAATTTGCTGATATCGCAATCATTTTGGGTCTGATTGGTATTTTCTACGGTGCATTCTTAGCGTACCAGCAAACAGATATGAAACGCTTACTTGCGTATACGTCTATTTCACACATGGGTTTTATTTTACTTGCAATCTATGCAGGTAATATTCTGACCTTCCAAGGCTTAATGATTATGATGCTGGCACATGGTTTGTCATCAGCGGCATTGTTTATTATGTCTGGTCAAGTCTATGAGCGTTTACACACTCGTGATTTGCGCTTAATGGGCGGTCTTCGTGGTCAATTGCAATACTTGCCTTTCTTCTTGATGTTCTTCGTGGCAGCGCTTGTTGGCGTACCGGGCTTAGGTAACTTTATTGGTGAATTCCTGATCTTAATGGGTTCATTTAAAGCCTACCCAACGTTCACGATCATGGCAGCAGTGAGTTTGGTATTTGCAGGTCTTTATGGTTTGATTTTGATTCATAAAGCCTTGTTTGGTGAACCGAACCCTGAACAAAAGCAACATTATACAAGTCCACTCAAAGATCTATCGACACGTGAAGTCAGCATTTTGATGATTTGCGTGATCGGTTTAGTTTGGTTAGGTATTTACCCACAAACGTTCTTGGATGTATCTCATTCGAGTATGCAATGGATCGTAAATAGTTATATGCCAGTACAAGAAGTTGTCGAAACTGTTCAGCAGGCAGCAACTCAACTTGAACATGTGGAGATGCAATAAATCATGAACTTCACACTTTCTTTTTCTGAGCTTATGCCGCTTGTGCCTGTGATGATTGTGGCATTGACCGCAATCGTGGTGATGTTATTGATTGCGATCAAACGTCACCATAACCTCATTGCCACGACCTCGGTTGTGGGTTTAAACCTTGCGGCAATCTTTATTGTATACACCGTGTTTAGTGGAAGTTTTGTTCCAGTAAACGTGATGGGCATGTTTATGGTTGATCCATTTACCATGCTCTATCAATTCTTAATTTTGATCGCTGCATTGGCATGTTGTACTTTGTCTCATGCCTATATTGAGACTTATAAAGACAACCGCGAAGAGCTGTATATCTTGTTACTGACTTCAGTAGCGGGTGCAATGTTGATGGTTGCAAGTTCACACTATGCGGCATTCTTCATCAGTCTTGAGCTGATGTCGATTCCGATTTATGGCATGTTGGCATATACCTACCAACGTAGTCAGTCTTTGGAAGCAGGGATTAAATACCTCGTCCTATCTGCAACTGCATCTGCAATGTTGTTGATGGGTATGGCTTATATCTATGCCTATACAGGTTCGTTGTCTTTCTATGACTCTGTTCAGACATTATTTGCTGTCATTGATCAGCCAATGGTGTTATTGGGCTTGGCTTTAATTGTCTTTGCAGTCGCATTCAAACTCTCGCTTGCACCATTCCATAAATGGACACCAGATGTGTATGCAGGTGCACCAGCACCAATGGCAACATTCTTGGCAACCGTCGCCAAAGTTGCAACCATCGGTTTGTTTGTTCGTTACATCCTTACGTCTGGCGCAATTTTACATCAAGGACTCATTACGGTTTTAACCATCCTTGCGGTATTGTCGATCGTGGTGGGTAACTTACTCGCTGTACGTCAAGTGAACTTGAAGCGTATCTTGGGTTATTCATCGATTGCGCATTTTGGTTATTTGTTGATTGCTTTAATCAGCATGACTTATGCAAGTCTAGGTAGCGTAACGGTTTATGTGATTACTTATGTACTCACTACAATTGGTGCATTTGGTGTCGTGGCATTGATGTCTAGTCCATATAACAATGTGGATGAAGCACAAAGTCTTGCAGACTACCGTGGTTTGTTTTGGCGCCGTCCGATTTTGACTGCCGCTTTAACGGTGATGATGTTGTCTTTGGCTGGTATTCCATTAACAGCGGGCTTTATTGGTAAGTTCCTTGTTGTGATGGCCGCAGTTACAACTCAGCACTGGTTCTTGGCAGCGATGATCGTGGTCGGTAGTGGTATCGGTTTGTATTATTACCTCCGTGTGATGGTGGTCATGTATATGACACCACCTGATGTACCACGTATTGATGCTGATGCCCATTGGGGTCAACAAGTGGGTGGTATCATGGTACTCGGTGCTGCATTGTTGGTGTTGTTCTTGGGTATTTATCCAGATCCGATGATTAACTTGGCATTGAAGGCAGAAATTCTTTCTCCATTGCACTTTATGTTATCTCAACAGCAGTAATGATCTGATTTGTACAAAAAAGCCTCCAAAATTGGGGGCTTTTTTATTGAAGAGTAAAAAAACACTTTATAATAGTCAAAGATTAATATGTTTTAGGTACATGCTTGTGTCCATTCAAGAAATTCATCACCCACTTATTCGCCATAAACTTGGTTTATTGCGTCGTTCAGACATTAGTACCAAGAACTTTCGCGAATTGGCGCAAGAAGTTACGATGTTATTAACTTATGAAGCTACTAAAGACCTACCAATGGTTGATCATGACATTGATGGTTGGGCTGGGACGGTTTCAACGCAACGTATCGCAGGAAAGAAAATTACCATTGTTCCGATTTTACGTGCAGGTATTGGGATGCTGGAAGGCGTACTTAATCTGATCCCAAGCGCAAAAGTGAGTGTATTGGGTTTAGAGCGTGACGATGAAACTTTAGAGGTTCGTACCTATTATAAAAAGTTAGTGCCAGATGTCGCCAATCGTTTAGCCATGATCATTGATCCAATGCTTGCAACAGGAAATTCTTTGATTGCTGCAATTGATGTCTTAAAAGCAAGTGGCTGTAAAGATATTCGTGTCATGGTCTTAGTGGCTGCACCTGAAGGTGTTGCAAAGGTTGAAGCGGCGCATCCTGATGTGCGTATGTATACGGCTTCGATTGACCAAGGGTTAAATGCAGAAGGCTATATCGTTCCTGGTTTGGGCGATGCTGGTGACAAGATTTTTGGTAGTGTTCAAAAAGATTAATTTTTGAAATACAGATAAAAAGAGGCTGCATTCACCCGTAAAAATTTTGTGGGCGGATCAACAGTCTCTTTCTTTATATATACTGTGACTAATCGCGTTTAAAGAATAGGGTGAAGTTAATGAAGCAAGAGTTCTATCAAGGAAAAATTAAACAATACAATCCAGACAAAGGGTTTGGTTTTATTGCAACGGCTGAAGGAGATGTGTTTTTTCATATTTCAGAATATCCAACAGACGGTGAGCCGAAAAGAAATGAAAAAGTGAAATTTGTGGTAATTGAAAATGATGGAAAATATAAAGCCACAAAAATTGAGCGTGTTGATCCAAACCCTGCCAAAACTAGAAAAACTAAAATACTGGCGCATAATGAATCGATCACAACAGATTTGTTGTCAAATTTTCGACGCTAATGATTTAGTTTTTTGTGCTGATCGGTTCAGACTTCGTTTTGAATATACCGATAAAAGAGGCTTTTTAGCCTCATTTTTTATTAGAATATAGTCACTATAAAAATAGAGTATTAATGATGTTTCTTGAGGGAAAAATTAAAAAATATAATACCGAACGTGGCTTTGGTTTTATTGAAGTAGACGGAAATCAATCGGATATTTTCTTCCACGTTACTGATTTCCCCCAAGCTGCTGGAGAGCCAAAACTTGGAGAGAGGCTCAAGTTTCTCATTGTTGAGGATAAGGGGAAGTATAAAGCTGTAAATATCGTTCGTTTAGATTTAAAGACTACAGCGTTAGGCAATTCAACTGTTCAAAATGAGCCAGTTCAGAAGTTAGTGCCTCGAGCTCATTCTCAATCAAATAAGAAAGGAATAACTCTGATGATAGTGGGATTGATAGTGATCTCGATATTAACGGGGTTAGTCTTTAAAAAATATCAGTCCTATCAACAATCGCAAAAAATAAAAACAGCTCAGCTTATTGAGGAGCAAAAGAGAATTATTGAGGAACAGCGAAAAGCGATAGGGGATTTACCAGAAGTAAAGTTCACAGAAAAATCGCAGAAAGCACTAATGTCCTTGGGTAATAAGAATGATCTAACTCAAAACCATCAATCGGCACAAAAAAACACAGTGAGCAGCGAATTTAGCTGTGATGGACGTAGACATTGTTCTCAAATGCGATCTTATGAAGAGGCTGTATTCTTTTTAAGGAATTGTCCAAATACCGAAATGGATGGAGATGGTGATGGCATTCCATGTGAACGGCAATTTGGACGATAACAAGATTAGATCAAGTCTGATTTTCGCAGAACTGTAAAAAAGCTTTTAAGCCAGGTCCTTGATATTTTTGACGATGTACCAGCATGTAGAGTGGGCGAGTCAATTGCCAATATGGCGTGTCTAAAATAACCAATTGACCTTTTTCTAGTAGTGGTTCAATTGCAAGCTTAGAGATACACGACATCCCTAAACCGCCTGCGACGATTTTTAAAATCGCTTCATTGTGACCGAGGGTTAAACGAATATTGGCATCGGGTAAGTCTTGCAAGATGGCATTATCAAACACTTCGCGTGTGCCTGAGCCTTCTTCACGTAAAATCCATTCGACATCAAGAAAATCTGCTTGCGTGATTGGGCGATTTAACTGAGCTAAAGGATGATCAGGTGAACAACACACGGCTAATTCATCATTACGCCAATGGATACATTGCAGTGATGGTAAATGACAAGAACCTTCAATTAACGCTAGATCGAGCTGAAACTGATTAACCGCTTCAATCATTTGGCGTGTATTACCCACTTGTAGTTGTAGATGAGCTTGTGGGTGACGCTTTAAAAAATCTGCCATGAGATCAGGCATTAAATAATCACTGATGGTCAGAGTCGCGCCTAAGCGTAAATCAATGCTTTGTAACTCTCCCTTTGCTGCCTGTTCAAAGGATTCGCAGCGACCTAATATTTCCAAAGCTTGTGGAAGTAAAAATCTTCCTAAATCATTGAGTTGTAATCGTTTGCCTAAACGGTCAAATAAAGGTGCGCCGAGACCGTCTTCTAAATCAGCTAAAGCCATGCTCGCCGCACTTTGTGTGAGTCGGACAGCATCACTGGCTTTGGTTACCGTTCCCTCTTGAGCGACCGCCACGAAAACTGCCAATTGGCGTAATGTCATGCGCATGTTAAAAGCCTTAACGTGTTGAGGGTCTCGTCACATTTAACAGACCCTAGAGTATTCATCAATAATCAGATCATGCTACCATGAGCGCACTGTTTCGTGCCACGTTCAAATCATGTCAATTGAAAAATTTAGCGTAGAAAAAGTTTTATCGGTACAGCGTTGGACCAGCAACCTTTTTAGTTTCACGATGACTCGACCAGCTCACTTTAAATTTACCGCAGGGCAGTTTGCTCGGATTGGTTTAATGGTCGGTGATGAGCTAGTCATTCGTGCCTATTCCGTGGTGTCTTCGCCATATGATGAAACCTTAGAGTTCTTTTCGATTGTGGTACCTGATGGGGCATTTACCTCAAACTTACAGCACCTAAAAGTCGGTGATGAACTTTATCTCGAAAAAATATCTTATGGGTATCTAACACTAGCTCGCTATCAACAGCCATTGCCACAAGATTTATGGTTGCTGGCTACGGGAACAGGTCTAGCGCCATTTCTTTCTATGTTGCAAGACTTTGAAACGTGGAAAAAATATCAGCAAATTACCTTGGTTTACAGTGTCCGAACTGAGTCTGAGTTGGCGTATATCGAGCGTATTCAAGAGATTGCGGAACTGTTCGGTGAGGGACATTCTGGGTTTAAATTTGTGCCGATTATCACTCGCGATCCAAATGCAGCTTTACATGATCGTTTGCCAGTATTGATTGCAAATGGTGACTTAGAAAAGGCTGTAGGACTGTCATTCAATCCTGCCAGCAGTCATGTGATGTTATGTGGTAACCCACAAATGGTCGATGACACCAAAGAAGCATTAAAGCAGCGTGGTCTCATTATGAATCGGCGTGGTGTGGGAAATATTGCGGTAGAGAATTATTGGTAATGAGCCGCGATTGTAGCGGCGCAAGAGCGATTGTAGCTCCGCAAGGCGATTGTAGCGGCGCAAGGGCGATTGTAGCTCCGCAAGAGTGATGGAAGCAGTGAGCGAGAGAGGATATATTGTTAATGAACAAACATATCCATAAATTCGCGGATTTCTTGAATTGCGGTCTCAACATCTGTAGAGAGCCAAGTCGGTTCAAAAATCCCCGTATAATGCTCTAAACGATCTTGTGGGACGACCAAGCGTACAGGGCAATCCTCTTCCAATAAGCGCCACGGCAAAATTGGAACTTCATTATCTAAGAAAGGCAGTACATTGCGAATATCAACAATCATCGCATTGATACAATCAGGCAATGGCATTACCGAAAGTTCTTCTGTTCGACGTCGAAAATATTCCAAATCCCCCCATTTTAGGATATAGCTTGGCTTATTGAACTCAATAATTCCAATCAAATGTTCGTCGCGTGTATGGTGCAAAAAGCATTGATGCGTGACATCAGTATCTAATTCAAGAGAAACGCGCTGTTGGCTATAGGACATAAAGCAGAATATTAAAGATACGAGGAGAAATATTATAGCTTATTTTTATCGCATTCTAAAATCGCATATATTTTAAACAAAACGTCAAACAATAAAAAGTAGAGTTCTGCAAACAAGACAACGATAGTCCGATGTTTCTTCACACAATGCAACATTGCGTACTGCTAAGATGAAAGTCAAATAAGTAATAACAAGAGGGCTAGCTGCGATGCATGATTTTAGTAAGCCAAAACCACATGTAGAAAGTAAGGAAGATACAGCGCGTAAACGGAAACTACCTGTCTATATGCTCATTATTGTTGGTATCTTTCTGATCGCGCTGCTTGTGTTTATGCTCGCTGATCATTCAGCCAAACCAACTGCACAGGTGATTATGCCTTATGTGCAGTCGTTGCTACTGAATGCGTAGAGCATCATTTAAGACCATATTCGATGAATAGTTGAGTAACCAAAGCCCTTTGGTATAAATCAAGGGGCTTTTTGCAAACTATTACATGCTTTTTGTTGTATTAGTGATGCGGTTCATTGATTGGGAAATAGACAAAAACTAAGGTTAAAGCATCCATAAACTATGTGCTTGCTTATAAAGTGATCATGATTGGATCGTACAAAATGTAAAAACACGACATGACATAAGGATAACAACATGAATGAATTTTTTAGAGATCCCTCCCAACGTGGAGGATTCGATGCAATGTATTATTGGGATCAATTTCAGCCGATTTTAGCTGCAATTGCGATCCTGCTAATCGGGTGGATTATTGCATTGCTCATTGCGGCAGGTGTAAAGAAATTACTGCAAAAACTTGATACCAATAATAGATTGTCATCTGCGACAGGCAGTACACCGAATATTGAGGGTATTGTTTCCAAAATTGTATTTTGGTTCATTATGATCCTTGCTGTTGTTGGGGCATTAAACGTGCTCAATATCAATAGTATTAGCGATCCGTTTAGTAATATGGTGGGCAGTGTCTTACTGTTTATACCGCATCTTATCGCCGCGATTGTTGTTGGTGGACTGGGTTGGCTTATTGCCAGTTTAGTACGAACAGGCATCACGCGTGTACTTGCACGAACTGAGCTTGATGAAAAGCTAAGTGGCGAGGTCGGTGTCGGTTCGCTCAGTAGTAATATTGGTGAAATTATATACTGGTTAATTTTATTACTTTTCTTACCCATTGTTTTATCTATCTTGGGTTTAACCGGTTTATTGATTCCTGTGCAGAACATGGTGAACGAAGCAATTGCTTATTTACCAAGTCTGTTTATTACTGGTGTAATCATTTTTGTAGGCTATATCCTTGCAAAAATTGTTCGTGGAATTGTGGAAGGCTTGGTCAGTAGTGTGGGTCTACAAGCACAAGCTGAAAAAGTGGGATTATTTAAAAATTCAAGTGTTGGTAAATTTTTAGGCTCTTTTGTTTTTGCTGTGATCATGATTACGACATTGATCATTGCATTTGAGGCATTAGGGGTAGATGCAATTTCTCAACCTGCAACAGCAATGCTCAATGACATTATGTTGGCAATACCACAAATCATTGCAGCGATATTGATTTTAATTGTTGCATACGTGGTTTCTCGTTTTGTCGGACGTTTAGTTGCTGAACTCATTTCAGGGGCTGGTGTTGATGAAGTTCCAATGAAGCTGGATGTGCAGCGTTTCCTTGGACAAACACGTGTTTCTGATGTGGTTGGCTATTTGATCGTCTTCTTTACCATGTTATTTGCGGTATCAGAAGCTGCAAATCGACTTGGATTGGAACAGGTTAGTGTACTGATTGCGATGTTCATCCAGTTTGGTGCAAGTATCTTACTTGGTGCTGTGATTTTGGTGATCGGTTTCTGGCTGGCAAATGTCGTTGCAAATGTCGTGCAGCGTGGTGAATATAATTGTTCACGCTGGTTGGGTACGCTGGTTCGTATCTTGATTATGGGCTTAGTCATTGCAATGGGCTTAAAAGCAATGGGCATTGCAGACTCGATTGTGAATTTGGCATTCGGTTTAACGCTTGGTTCGGTCGCTGTTGCATTTGCACTGGCATTCGGATTGGGGGGGCGTCAACCTGCTGAACGTTTACTTGGTGATTTACTCGATAAAGCAAAAGCGGATGCGAAACAACCAAATCCTTTGCATAAAAATGAGACTGTTTCACCTAATACTGTTCAACCGACACAGCCATCTCCACCACATTCGGATGAATAGAAAAAATAATCTTTGATTTTTTTTGCCAATTCGACCACTCTTAGCGAGTGGTCGTTTTACTTATATATGAATAAAAAAATTTATAGGAGAATGAAATGAAGAAGCCAAATCGAGTATTCGCGCCGATTATTATTGCAGGGATCACTGTAGGTTTTTTGGCGAGTGCTTATAAATTTGTCTTTGCGAAATCAAATGCTGAAAAAGAACAATCAAGCTCAAACGCACGCAAGGCATCTTCTTCAGAAGCAGAAAAGACTTCCGAGCATCGTTGAAGTTCTGAGCCAGCTCTCGATTGATGTCGTGGTTTAAACAAATTGGGCGGCAGCTTGTGCTGATGACCATGCCCATTGGAAGTTATATCCTCCCAAGTGTCCCGTTACATCAAGCACCTCACCAATAAAATATAAGCCCTTCTGTTTTTTACTTTCCATGGTTTTCGATGAGACTTCGCTTGTATCTACACCACCGAGGGTGACTTCGGCTGTGCGATAACCTTCAGTTCCAGAAGGCTTGACTGAAAATGCATGCAATTGCGCTGCGATTTGTTCAAGTTGTAGATCACTGATATTGCCAATCGCCGTCTCGCTTTGCTCAGCCCAAATCAATTGTTGTAATTCGAGTACGATACTTTTTGCGGTGAATTCATTAAGTAGGGTACGTAGTAAAACTTTAGGCTGTGTTTTTTTCTTATCTTTAAAGAATTGATTGAAATCTTGGCTTGGGAAAAAATCAATGTAGAAACGTTCACCGATATGCCAGTAATTTGAAAGCTGTAATGAGCTTGGCCCACTTAAACCTCGATGGGTAAACAATAATGCTTCAGTAAATTGATGGCGATCATTGCTCAAACTTACATCCAAGGCATTACCGCTTAAGCGAGTGGTCACTTCTTTAAACTGATCTGAGAAAGTAAATGGAACTAACCCTGCGCGAGTTGCGAAGACGTGATGACCGAATTGTTGTGCAAGTTCATAACCAAAACCTGAACCGCCTAAGGTTGGAATGGATAATCCACCTGTCGCAACAACTAAGGATTCACATTGAAAGGTACCTTGATTGGTGTTGATAACAAAGCCAGATTCTTTTTGTGCCTTCACACTTTGAACCTCACAATGCGTTTCAATGTCGACTTGTTTGGTTTTTGCACATTCTGCAAGTAACATTTCCAGAATCTCTTTTGCACCTTTTGTGGTGAAAAGTTGTCCATGTTTGCGCTCTTCATATTCGATGCCATACTCACAAACCAAACCGATGAAATCCCAATTGGTGTAGCGTGATAGGGCAGAAATAACGAAATGTGGGTTTTCAGAAAGAAAGTTTTTAGGTTCAACATCTAGGTTAGTGAAGTTACATTTACCACCACCCGACATTAAAATCTTTTTACCGACTTTATTGGCTTTTTCGAGTACCACAACCGATCGTCCACGTTTTGCAGCCTCAGCAGCCAACATCAAGCCTGATGCACCAGCACCTAAAACAACCACATCAACTTGATGAACCATGGACATAACTCGATAGACGAAAAGCGGCCGATTATAAAAGATTTAAACAAATTTTAATATGTAGAGTGCTTGACTAGAAAAAATGTTTTTATTGCAAGGTATGTTATAAACATAACTTTAAATAAGAGGGCAATATAATGAATGATAAAACAATTTTAGGTCATAATTAGCCAGAAAACCAAGATCAATTGAAACAATATACACTCATTATTTATGTATTATATGCTGTGAGCATCATTGTTGGCTTAACCAGTATTGCCGCAATCATTATGAATTATATCAAACGTGATGAAGTACAAGGGACATGGCTTGCTAGTCATTTTGAATGGCAAATAAAAACCTTTTGGGTCACTTTGATTGCAGGTGTGATTGGAGTTGTGTTGTCTTTTATCCTGATTGGCATTCCAATTCTATTGGCAGCGACGATTTGGTTTATTTATCGTATTGTGAAAGGATTGATTGTATTCAATGATAACAAGCCAATTGGCGATGGTTGGTTTTAATGACAACGTGAAAGCGATGACAAAAGCTATCAGTTGATAGCTTTTAATTTACCTTGTAAACCACCTGTATGAATCACCAAAATTCGAGTATGTGCAGGGAATTGATTTTGTTGAATTAAATCAAATACGCCCAGCATCATTTTAGCGGTATATATTTGTTCTAGTGGAATATTATATTGTTCTTCGAATTGCTGCATAAATTGTAGTAGCTCTGGTGTGGTTTTCGCGTAGCCGCCACAACAATAAGCATCGGTGAGCGACCAATTATTTTTATTCGTCCATTTCTGAATGTCTTGTTTCAAAAAATCCCCTTTTAACGCAGAAAAGCCTAAGACGTGCTGATGATCAGCACTGCTTTCGATGAGGCCTGCAATCGTTCCTCCTGTCCCCACTGCACAGCAAATCAGATCATAATTTGCTAAGTCATCGGCAGATAGAATTTCCTGTGTACCTTGAATGGCGAGGACATTGGTTCCACCTTCAGGAATAATCAAAGCTTGAGGATATTGTTGCTGTAACTGTGCTAAGTATTCAGTTTCATGGCGAAAACGATATTCAGCACGACTGACAAAATGTAGTTGCATACCAAAGTCATGCGCTGTTTCTAATGTTGGATTTAAGCGTTGTGAGGCTAATTCTTCACCTCGAATGATGCCAATACTATCAAAACCAAAATGTTGTGCTGCATAAGCGGTCGCAGCAATATGATTTGAGTATGCTCCACCAAAAGTGAGCACTTGTTTTAAGCCTTGTTGTTGAGCAGCCAAAAAATTGTATTTGAGTTTAAAAAATTTATTGCCTGAAATTTGAGGATGAATCAGATCAAGACGTTTGATGGTCAGTTGAACAGGATAGGGCAGTGCTAATGTCTGATAAGGTGTCGGAAAAGCAATGTGATCAAACATTTCATTGAGCTAACAATTAATTTGATCACATTGTAAATGGATTTGATTGAGAATGTCAGTGTTGCTTTAAGAGTCGGTATCCACAGAAGTCACCACTGACATACCCGGACGTAAGTTTGCTATACCGTCTTGATTTGGATCAATGGCGATACGTACGGCAATGCGTTGCACCACTTTGGTAAAATTACCCGTCGCATTATCTGCTTTCAATACACTGAACTCTGAACCTGCGGCAGGTGAGATTTGCTCAACATGTCCCGTAAACTTTTGATGATTCATCGCATCGACAGTGAAAGTGGCTTTTTGTCCAATTTTCATATTGGCGATCTGCGTTTCTTTAAAATTTGCAATCACCCACGTTTGCTTTGGGATTAAATAAAGCAATTGGGTGCCTGCCGCGACGTATTGACCCACACGAGGATTGACTTCGCCTAACTGACCATCCAATGGTGCTTCGATGGTACTGTAATCCTTTGTTGTATTGGCTTGGTCAAGCTGAGCTTGTGCACTATTCACTTGTGCTTTTAAACCCATTTGCGCAACTTGAGCTGTTTTCAATGCTTCTTGGGCCACTAAAATATTGGCCTCGGCTTGCTTGAGCAGTGCAAGATTGTTTTGTGCATCAGCCGCCGCTTTGTCTTGTTCTGATTTGGAAGCAGCACCACTATTGCCCAGTTGTTGATAACGTCTCAATTGTGCAATAGATAAATCATATTGTGCTTTGACTTGCTCCAATTTTGCCTGAGCTGCGACAACATCGGCTTGGCGTTGGGCGATGGCTTGAGTTTGGTTTGCGAGGCTATTCTGTGCTTGCTCAACCCCTGAAACGGCTTGAGTGACCTTCTGATCATAGGTTGTGGCATCAATATGCATCAGCACTTGACCTTGTTTCACCTGATCAAAATCTTTGACCAGTACATCTTTGATATAGCCATTGATTTGTGAGGACAAAATCGTGGTTTTGCCTTTGACATAGCTATTGTCGGTTTGTTCAATCGCGGTGTGAAAAGGACCAATTCGCCATGCCCATAAAATGATAATAATCCCCACCAATAAGACCACTAACATCCACCATAGTGTTGAGCTTTTAGTTTTGATGAGTTTACTCGCAGGTGGTGGAGGCGGCGGCATTTGTGCCACAGCATCTGGCGCTTCTACTGGTGTAGCGGGCTGTTTTGGCTCACTACTTTGGGGCAGCTCATTTTTCGGTTTATCTTGTTCTTCGGACATAATCTTTTCTCAATCAAATGTTCAAGTAGGTGAATTGGCCGTTTCTATCTTTATTCGCGCGATGTATTTGTCACGTATATACTTAAATAATCCCCATACGAATAAAATAACAGCAAAGATGCCATTGAGTATAATGACGTCGTTATAAGCACGGACTTGAGCCTCACGCGTTACCACTTGATTCAAGTTCTGCATCGCTTGCTTATTTTGTAATACAGGATCAGTGGTATTGATCATGGCACTGTGTTGATAGCGCTGTAAGCGTTGCGCAACCAATGGGTCTGTGGGGTCTAAACTGCGATTGATTTCGACCTTGTAATCGTAGGTATGACGTTGCTGATAGGTGTTGAAGAATGATGAACCAACCAGACCACCAAAGTTTTGAGTGGCGGTGAATAGTACGATAAAGGTCACGACGTACTGCGGACCACGTTGTAAGGTACGTAGAAATCCCATCAACAATAATGGGCCAATAAATACACCACCTGCAAAACTCACCAAGAATTGACTTCGATAGAAATTCGCTGGTCGAACATCACTGGTCAGGTGATAGTCGAGTATGCATGCAATAAAAATCAGAATTTCGGCTAGGAACAGATTTAAGATCAAACGATCTTTATGAAAGGTGAGTGCGCTAAATACAGAGCCCGCAATTGTTCCACAAAAGATAACGCCATAGAGTGGAACAAATTGGTCAGGACCCATGCCCATTGTTTTTAGAAAATTAACAGCAGCATAACTTTGTTCGGACATGAGTAGCCGTAAAGCAAAAGCACTAATGATAAAACCGAGTAAATCACCCGTTGCGAGCCAACGCGTCATAATCAGTGGGTTACGACGATAATGCTCATAGGTTAGACCCAAAACAATCAAACAAAAGCCAATGATCAAGGTATAGGCCAACCACGGGCTATTGAACCACCACAGAATTGGACCTTGTGTTAACACGATACATAAACAAGCAAAACCGGGAGCCAACAGCGCAAAAGTAAAAAAATCTTGTTTTTCAAAAACCTCTAAACGCAAGCTACGAGGTAGTTTGAGTGCGACGACCATGGCAAAACAACAAATGGCTAAACCGAGTTCAAAAGTGTAAATCACATCCCATTGATTGGCACTTAGTAGAAATGGAGAAATAATCCATGCCAAAGGCAAGCCGAGTTGCTGAAAGCCGAAAGCGAGATAAATCCCTTTTGCCATATCAGCCTTACCAAAGGCTTGCATGGTGTAGTACATCCCTAGCGAACTTAACGGTGCTGCGGCTAAACCTGCAATAAACCGAACAAATAACGCCATTTCATAGGTTTTTACAAAGAGATGTAAGATCAGAACACCAATAAAAACCAGTAACCCAATCTCTGAAAACAGACGCAATCCATATTGTTGACGGGCTTTGAATAAAATCAAATTCGAGCTAACGTTTGCCATCACATAAGCCGCAGGTAGCCATGCGGTTTGAGAGGGAGTTAAAGCATATTCACCTTGGAAAATTGGTAAATTAGCGATAATAAATCCATTACTCAAGCTCGCAGCGATGCAGATAAATAAACCAATAATAAAATATGCAAAGCGTTTCGGTGTGGCATGTGCAATAGCGGCAGGCGAGCCGGGTAGCGTTGGGCGCTCGTCAGGTGACCAATCTGGAGGAGTCTCAAGATAACGAGGTGTTTTATCCATTTTATGCCTCGAACTAAATTTTAATACCGTTTAATAATAATTGTATGGCTCGCTTTGCTAGTCGAACTTGTTCTGATGCGTTATGACCTTGAAATGAAGACCCTAAAATCGCCGCAATCATGGCAAAATCTTGTGTTGTTAGATCTGGGCGGCATAAATGATATTGTATGGCTCGATCAATGAGTGGTTGTAATGCTTTATCACGCCGTGCATAAATGTTTAGCATGATTGGGTCTTGGCGATCAATGACACGCCAGTAATCAATCAGTACAATCAGATGAGGGAGTTGTTCAATATGACCTTCAATCAAGCGAATAAAACCATCATCAAACTCAAGTAAAGCTTGCGCTCGTTGTTCTAAACGAATGATGGCTTGTTCGAGTAGCGCAATGATTAATGCTTTACGATCAGCAAAATTACGATAAAACGTTGCACGTCCAACACCTGCATGATCAATAATCGCTTGTAACGGTGCATGTATGCCTTGTGTTCGGAAAATTTCCTCTGCTGCATTGAGTAGCTCATCACGGTTATGGGCTGCCTGTTGTTGGCGATTTAGCATGTTTGAAGTTCATGGAGTATTTACATTATATTTAACGGACATTTTTGTCCGAAGTAAATTCAAGTCATTTTTATTTTTGTTTTAGTTCAGTAAAAGCGTGCATTGATCTACAACACACGCTTATGTTTATCAATCTTTGAAATGGGTTGGAATCCATTGATAACTTTTACCATCTGCTGAATAAATATGCCCAATCCCCGGAAATGGTAAATGTGGTGCTGCAATGGTTTGTCCATTCTTGGCAAAATTCGCAAATTGTTTTAAACGTGTCTGAACTGCTTTTTTCGGATCGATATCGTATTCAATTGCAGTTTGAGGTTTATCAAATTGCACGGTATGAGAATGAACAATATCACCAATAAACACGACACTTTGATCTTTGGTTTTTAGCTCATAACTATAGTGTCCTGGGGTATGTCCTGCCGTGTTGATGACTTTAAAGCCTTGAATTTCATCACCGAGCTTAAATGTTTTAAAGCGTTGCTTAGCTTGATAGGGCGCAATAGCTTCCTTGATCATTTCGACTGTACTTAAGTAGTTGGCTTGTTTGTCTTTTGGTAGTTTTGCCGCTTGTTTTGGATCTAGCCAATATTTAGCTTCATCCTCAGATACATAAACTGTGGCATTTGGAAAATTAGCTGTGCCTTTTTGGCTGATTCCACAAACATGGTCTGGGTGCAAATGGGTAAGTAAAATCGTATCGACTTGTTCAGGTTTATATCCTGAAGCAACTAGATTTTTCAAAATAGAACCAAGATGTGCACCGAAACAACTTTCAGCACCGCTATCGACTAAAATCAGTGATTTTCCTGTATTGACGAGGAATGCATTGATTGAGGTTTGCACGCCTTTATCTTGGTCAGCATAGTACTTTTTCAAGATTTCTTGCACTTGTTGTGGTGATATATCTTTGAACAGGTTTGGCGACATAAAGTTGGTGCCATCGAGCAAGGATGTAATCTGTACATCACCAACTTGATGTTGGTAAAAGCCTGAGACTTGTTTTTGTTGTTCAATGACTGGCAGGGTTTTGCTTGTTTCTGCTTGAGTGAGTAAAGGAACGCTGCTTAAGAATGAAGCTGAAAGGAGTAGGGCTATTTTTTTCATTTATAAATATTCTCAAAATTTATTGAATGGTCTACTTTTTAGCATAAAAAGCAATTTTTTAAAATTTTTATGAAGTAATAAGTCTTTAATATTTTTTAAATCTATTTATAGGTTATGATTCATTTGAATAAGAAAAAAATTGGTTCTTTGAAGATGCAAAACTTTAGTGGTACTGCTCAGATTACAGATGATGGAATAAAAAAACACTTTAAAAATATGGAACCATATAAAGCTATTTTTGAGCTTGTTTGGAATGGTTTTGATGCAAGAGCGACTAATGTCAATGTGAGGTTGCTTAAGAATGCATTAGGTAGAGTCGAGTCTATATCAATTTGTGATGATGGAGATGGAATTGATCTAGTAAATTTGGATAATAGTTTTCAAAAGTTTAATGAATCTAATAAGAAAAATGATGATGACCTGCATGGATCGCATGGGAGAGGACGCCTAGCTTTTCATAAATTAGCAAATGAAGCGGTGTGGTTTACTAAATACAAAAATGAGAATGCTAAAATTCGTATTTCTGCTGATACAATTTCCAAATATGAGGGAGAGTTTATAGCAAAAGAAAATCAAATAGGGATTTTAAAAAATTTAAAATCAGGTACTTGTGTTGTTCTGAGCTCATTATATCCCAAGGTTCAATTTCCATCTGAAGAAAGCTTATTGGATAGTATAAAAAAAGAATTTAGTTGGCTATTAATAGTAAACCCACACAGAAAACTACTTTTAAATGGGATTGAAGTACCTATCTTAGAAAACTCTTGCTTTGAAAAAGATGTACAAATCGAAAATATTAATTTTAAAATAAAGGCTATTAGATGGCATGAAAAGTTAAGTCATGATAAATCATGTAATTATTTATTAGATTCTAATCAAAAGATAATTTTTAAAGAATTAAGTAAGGCTAATAATAAGATAGATTTTTTTACAAGTTGTTATGCTTTATCTGAATGGAATGATACATATAATAAAAATGAATTAGAAATGGATTCTAAATTTGAGCAACAACAAAAAATATTAAGAAAAATTAATTCAGAAATGAGTTTTTTTCTGAAAGAAATATATGAAGATTATTTAAGAGAGTATGTCGATGCCAAAATAGAAAGTTATGATGAAAAAGGATATTTCCCATCTTACCTTGGCTATGAGCACAGTTATGCATTATGGCGAAAGAAAAATACAAAAGATGCTGTGAGAAGTATTTATTTAGCTGATCCCAAAGTTTTTGCAAATCTTAATACAAAGCCCTTAAAAATTATTATTAGAATGCTGGATAAGCTTTTGGTATCTAAAGAAAATGATGAAATATTTGATGTTTTAGATGATGTCTTAGACTTAAGTGATACTCAGGTTAATTTGCTAGCAAAGCAACTTAAATCAACTACGTTAGAAAATATAATTAGTACGATTGAAATTTTACAGAAAAGAGAGTTAGCTGTAGCCAAACTTAAAGAATTAATGGATAAGCATTATGAATCGGTATTAGAAACGCCAGATTTACAAAAAATTATTGAAGCAAATACATGGCTTTTTGGTTCACAATATGAGCTTTTGGGTGCAGAAGAAGATACGTTTACAAAAATTGCTCAGAAATTAAGAAAAGAAATTAAGGGAGTCAATGAAATAGGGTTAGATGATTTAGATTCTGATGATCATACAGAAGTAGTCATTCAAGGACTTAATAGACAAGTTGATTTGTTTCTTGCAAGAAAACAATATACATTCGATGCCCTAGGTAAACCTATTTACAAGTGTATTATCGTTGAAATAAAAAAACCAAGTATCTCTTTGAATAAAAAACATTTACAACAGTTAAACGACTATGCAGAGATTATTGCTAAATACCCTGGTTTTAATAGTGGAAAATTAGTTTTTGAATTAATCTTGATTGGTAGGAAAATTTCAAAAGATGATTTTTCGATTAAGGCACAACTACAAAGCCATAAAGATAAAGGGGAGCTTGGTTTAGTTCTACAAGCTGAAAAAATAAAATGTTATGTTAAAGATTGGTATACTATTTTTGACGAATTTAATCTATCTAATAATTTCTTACTAGAAAATTTAAAGTCTAAATATGATGATTTATCTGATGAAAGTAAAATTTCTCTTGTAAATGATTTGCAAGGACAAAAAGTTAGCTAACAAACAAAAAAGCCCCTACAACGTAGAGGCTTTTCTTTCAAGGTCTAAATCTTAAGAAACTTTATCACCAGCTTTAGCGCCAGATTCAGGTGAAATCACCCAAACACCTTCGCCATTACCCGCTGCAAGTACCATACCATTTGAGATACCAAAACGCATTTTACGAGGTACAAGGTTAGCCACCATCACCACCAATTTACCTTTTAAGTCTTCTGGTTGGTAGAACTCACGAATACCACTAAACACATTACGTGGCTCAGCTTCACCTACATTTAAAGTTAATTGAAGTAATTTATCCGAACCTTCGACCGTTGAAGCTTCTAAAACTTCAGCTACACGCAGGTCAACTTTCATAAAATCTTCAATGCCAATAATTTCAGCTTCACCCACTTTTGGTTCAGGCTTCTTCTCAGCTTTCTTCTCTTTTTTCTTTTCAACTTTTGGCGCTTCTGCCGTAGCGACTAAAGAATCTTTAGAAGAATCAACCATTGCAGCAACTGCTTTCGGGTCGACGCGTTGCATTAACGGTTGGAATTGAGCGATCTCATGTGAAACTAAGATTTGCTTACGTGATTCGAAGTTAAAACTTTCAAGTTTTAAGAAAGCCTGAACTTGTGCAGCAAGTGTTGGCAATACAGGGGATAAGTAAACCGCAAGCTGACGGAAAAGGTTAATACCCACTGCGCACACATCATGAACTTGTTGTTCCTGACCTTCTTGCTTCGCAAGCGCCCAAGGTTTTTTCTCATCAATATATTGATTCGCACGATCTGCCAACGCCATGATTTCACGGATTGCAGCAGAGAATTCGCGTGCTTCGTATGCTTGTGCAATTGAATCGCCTGCATCAATAAAGCTTTGCACTAACTCAGGCTCAGCACAGGTATTTGAAAGAGTATTATTGAAATTGGTATTAATGAATTTTGCACAACGGCTCGCAATATTCACCACTTTACCAACAAGATCCGAATTCACTTTCTGAACGAAGTCATCTAGGTTTAAATCTGAATCTTCAACTTTGTCTGAAAGTTTAGAAGCAAAGTAGTAGCGTAAATATTCAGGATTTAAATGCTGTAAATAAGTTTCAGCTTTGATGAATGTACCGCGAGATTTCGACATCTTCTGACCATTCACAGTCAAGAAGCCATTGACGAATAAACCAGATGGCGTACGGTAGTTTGCACCTTCAAGCATTGCAGGCCAGAACAGCGCATGGAAGTAAACGATGTCTTTACCAATGAAGTGATAGACTTCATTTTCTGAATCTTTTTTCCAGAAATCATCAAAACTTAAATCAGGGCGTTTGGTTTTGATGTAGTTTTCAAAACTCGACATATAGCCAATCGGTGCATCCACCCAAACATAGAAATATTTGTTTGGCGCATCTGGAATTTCAAAACCAAAATAAGGCGCATCGCGAGAAATATCCCAATCAGATAAACCTGCTTCAAACCATTCATCGAGTTTGTTGGCAATCGAAACAGGTAAACGACCTTGATCACGTGTCCATTTCTGTAAGTATTCTGAGAAATTTGGAAGTTTAAAGAAGTAATGGTCTGATGATTTCTCAACAGGTGTCGCACCGCTCAAAGTTGAGCGTGGATTGAGTAATTCAGTTGCATTGTAAGTTGTGCCACACACTTCGCACGCATCGCCGTATTGATCTTCCGATTTACATTTTGGGCACGTGCCTTTAATGAAACGGTCAGACAAGAACATGCCTTTTTCTGGATCAAATAGCTGATTTACAGGACGAATCGCAATATTGCCTGCTTCACGGTTTTTAATATAAATTTCTTCTGAACGTGCTTTGTTTTCGTCACTATTGGTTGAATCATAGTGATCGAAATGTACGCCAAAGCCATCAAAGTCACGGATATGTTCTTTTTGAACGTTGGCAATCTGTGCTTCTGGGCTAATGCCATTTGCTTCGGCACGCAGCATGATCGCTGTCCCATGAGCATCATCCGCACATACGTAAGTCACGTCATGACCCATTGCACGCATCGCACGAACCCAAATATCTGCTTGGATATAACCGAGTAAGTGACCCATATGGATAGGACCATTGGCATAAGGAAGGGCATTGGTGACTAAAATTTTACGCACGGATATTGTTCTCTCATTCGTATTTCAAGGTGGATGATTTTACATGACTTAACACCGACTTGCACAAGGGAATCAGTGAAATCTTTAGAGATCACATACTCTGCATTTGTTTAACGGTTACACTGTGCTTAGAATTTTTTCTCAACGAAATGATTTTGCCTTTAGACAGGAAATGAATGTGATAGCTTTTTAAGCTATTGCTCTTTGGATCAACCGTAATTTCAGCAAATAAAGGTGTTTGCCAAAGTTCATCACTACCTAAAGTACCTAACCAAGCTTGAGCTTTAATCGCAACAGTCAGCTCATCTTTTATCTCTAAATCACTGATGCTCATCTCGCTACACCAATGCACGGTTGTTGGAAATTCTACTTTTGAAAATTTCCAACAAATCGAAAGTGCTAAGCTCGTTGCAATTCCAGCATAATCATTGCTTTCATTATGAATGACAGGAAGTAACTGTTCTGCCACATCGCGCTCAAAAGAATCAATCATGCTTTGGATTCTTCTTTTACTTGAAAGAATGTACCTTAAGCGCTTTTCTTGAGCTTGAAGTTCATGTTGAATTTCTAAAAGTTCGTTTTCATTCATATTTAAAGCTTTATAAATAAGGTTAAGATTTCGATAGTGCAAAAGTATATCTGATCTATTTTTTTATATTGTGAATAGTTTTTTAATTGAAATTTAATGGGTCTAAAAATGATCGAAACAGCTCGACTACGTTTAAGACCGTGGCGAGCAGAGGACTATGTATCCTTTGCCGCAATGAGCACCAATCCACAAGTTATGGAATATTTTCCAAAACTACTGACGCGAGCAGAAAGTGATGCCTTGATCGATAGAATGAAGTCGATTATCGAGACTCAAGGTTGGGGCTTTTGGGCAGTTGAGTTAAAGCACAACCAGCAATTTATTGGTTTTACTGGTTTACATGACCAACCTACCCAGTATTCTTTTTCACCGTGTGTGGAAATCGGATGGCGACTCGATCAAGCGTATTGGGGGCAGGGATATGCACCAGAAGCAGCTCAAGCGGCTCTCACATTCGCTTTTGATCAGTTGAAATTAGACAAAGTTGTGTCATTTACCACACTAGGAAATGAAAAATCGCAAGCGGTCATGCGAAAGTTGAAAATGAGAAAGATCACAGAATTTCAACATCCAGCTTTGGAATCAGATCACCCTTTAAGCTGGCATGTCTTATATGAGATCTCTAAAAATGAATTTCTTGAAGTAAATTAAACGTTATTCATTGATATGATTTTTATATCCAAAAATTCATAAGGTTATCAATCAGAAATGATTTGAATATTCCTGTATATCCTTTGTTTCAATTTGCTGCAATTGCTAAAAAATCAACATAAACGCGGTATAACTAAGTCTGCTCCAAACAATTTATATTTACCTATAAGTGAGGAATTACGATGACAAATGAAAAAATTGATGAGTTAAAAACTCAAGCAGCCGACTTAGGTAATGATTTAAAACACAAAGCAAAAGAAGCGCAGTTACAAGGCGAAAAAGCAGTTGATGATTTAAAGCACTCAGCAGAGGAGCTAAAACTGAAAGGTGAAAAAGCATTGGATGATCTAAAAAAAGATGCGTCTGAGCAAAGTAGCGAAAGCAAAGAGGCTTTTTCTAATAAAGTGGATGAAATTAAAGCTAAACTTGAAGATACCCAACATAGCGTTCAAGACAAATTTGACCACTTAAAAGAAGAAGCAAGTCATAAGTTAGATGATGCAAAAGTAAAAGCGGCTGAATTGAAAGACGAAGCTGCTGCAAAATTTGATGATCTCAAAGCTCAGGCAAGTAGCAAATTGGATGATTTAAAGAAAGCAGCAACGGATACTATAAATAAATTCAAAGGCTAGTTGGCTGATTAAATTTAAATAACTGATGCTCATATCTTATGAAGAAATATGCTGTAAAAAATAAGCAATTGTCTTCTTTGATATGAGCGTCACTTCTTCGATCCTGCTAAACTAACCAAACTCAGTCCTATGTTGATCTGTTTTTGGAGTAAACAAAATGTCGTGGCTTTCTTCCTTAAAATCTGTTTTTTCACCAGCACAAGAAGTGAAGGAAGACGAGATTCAAACAGTTCTACAAAACTATGTATTACCTTATTCAGAAAATGGCTTAAAAGATCGGATTAGCCAAGTGAATGTCCAAGGTCGTATTTTGCAACTGACGATTAATACCTTTCCTCAAGAAAAAGATCATTTACAACAAATCCATGATGAACTTGCTGAAGCCTTAGAAAAATGTGGCATTCAGGAGTTAAACCTGCATGTCGTTCAACAAAAACACGCTGCACATGGCGAAGCAGGTCATAGCTGTTCATCTAAGCCTAAAGCGGAAACTGCCCATACAAAAAATACAAAACTACCGCCTGTGATGGATGCGTCCACAAAAGCTGAAACAGACCCAAATAATCCACCCATTCAAAAAGCTGCACCGCAACAGCGTGATATTGCAGCTCATCCACGCATTCAAAATGTAATTTTGGTGTCATCGGGTAAAGGTGGTGTGGGTAAATCAACCACCACAGTGAATCTTGCACTTGCACTACAAAAAATGGGTTTAAAAGTCGGTGTTCTCGATGCTGATATCTATGGCCCAAGTATTCCAACGATGCTTGGAAATGCAGGTCAAACACCACAAATTGAAAATGAACATTTTGTACCTTTAGATGCCTATGGCATGGCGGTGATTTCGATCGGTCATCTCATTGGCGCACATAATACCCCTGTGGCTTGGCGTGGACCAAAGGCAACAGGGGCATTGATGCAATTGTTTAATCAAACGCTTTGGCCTGATTTAGATGTACTGGTGATTGATATGCCACCGGGAACAGGTGACATCCAATTGACATTGGCACAGCGTATACCTGTGACAGGTGCAGTGATTGTGACAACACCTCAGAATGTGGCACTCATGGATGCGGTGAAAGGGATCGAGTTGTTTAATCGTGTCAGCATTCCAGTGCTTGGTGTGATCGAAAATATGTCGACACATATTTGTTCGAATTGTGGTTTTGAAGAACAAATTTTTGGGATCGGTGGTGGTGATCAAATTTCTGAACAATACCAAATTCCATTACTTGGGCGTTTACCTTTAGATGCTAAAATCCGTGAACATGCGGATCAAGGTAAACCAAGCGTAATTGCGCAAGATGCTGCGGCTGAAAGTTTTATGGCTATCGCGCAAGCACTGCTTGAGCAAATGGAAAAATTACCAAAGCATCAAAAAGATGACAAACGCATTTTCTAAATAAACCGATTTCCAAACTTAATGCTTTAAAAAAACCAACATCATGATGTTGGTTTTTTTATGTGCTGAGCAAAATGATTTTTTGATTGATAAGAATTAAAATTATACCAATGAGTAAAAACTGGCATGTGGATTGCTTATTCTCTCTTTTCGATTGAGAGTAGATGGATGATGCATTTTAAACGGTTTATGGGGATTGCCAGTGTCTGTACCGCTTTGTTTCTAAGTGCCTGTAATGGAGATGGTGATTCAAATCCTCAGCAAGCACAAGAAAAGCCCCAATTACAGCCTATTGTGATACAAGGTGCATTGCCGATTGAATCTGAACGAATGGCATCGAAATTAGACGGTGTCACAGTTGAGACGATAGGAGGTTGGACGTTTTGGAAGGGAAGCTATAAAGGTTATCCCATGATTATCTCGAAGACCCGAATGGGCATGAGTAATTCAGCCGCAGCAACAGCGATTGCCATTCAGCATTACCAACCGATTGCGATTATAAATCAAGGTACTTCAGGCGGACATGATCCTGATTTACATGTGTTTGATATTGTTCTTGGAAAATATACGACCAATATCGGTGCATTCAAAACACCTCATCAACCCATAAATGGCGGTTCAAACTCACTGACATGGAACGAAGCATTTGATGTACTTCCTGATGATGAGTCTGATCCTGAACCGATTGCGATACGCAAGTTTGAAGGGGATCCAGCCTTACTGGTTGCGGCCTATAAAGCCAAAGCAAACTATAGCAAAGGCCAAGTTGTAGAAGGTACGATTGGCTCGGCTGATGTTTGGAATAATGAATTAGATCGAATTAACTTCTTGCATAGCACATATGGTACTTCTGTTGAGGAAATGGAAGCAGCATCGGTTGCACAAATTGCATATCAATTTAAAGTGCCATTCCTTGGCATTCGGGTTTTATCCAATAATATTACCAATAATGGCGCTTATGATCCCGCTACAGGTGAAGCGTGTCAGGATTATGTATTAGATGTTGCGGAACACTATATGAAGGAAAAAACTGAAACTAAATAGAGATAGGTGTTGCTAAAAAGCTGTCTCATCACATGCTGAGACAGCTTTTTAGGTTTTATTCACATCACTATTAATCGTGAATAGTGCTAGTGAGCGGATTGAGGCGGTGTAGAACCCGTTTCTTTTTTCGCTTGTGCGATATTCATGGCAATACAAACCCCAACAATAACAACACCAACGAGATCAGTCATCGGTTCTGGCACAATCATCATCAATGCCCCAACGCCTAACACCAATCTCCATAGCCAGTTCATCGTGGTTTTGAAATAGCCCTCTACTGCTGCACCTAAGGCTAGAATACCGATAATCGATGTCGTCGCGATGCTGACAATGCTCCAAATCGAAGGTAGGGCAAACTCACGGGCATTCATTGCCACATTGGTGGTATCGATCATCAACATGGCTGGATTATAAACAAACAGAAACGGCACAATAAAACCAGCTAAGGATAATTTAAGTGCTTGAAATCCTGTTTTCATCGGGTCGCCACCTGAAATACCAGCCCCAGCAAAAGCAGCCAAAGCAACAGGAGGGGTAATATTGGCAAATAAACCAAAATAGAATACAAACATGTGTGCAACAAGAATCGGCACATCAAAATGAGCCAGTGCAGGTGCTGCCATCGTTGCCGTGATGATATAGGCAGGAATAGATGGAAGCCCCATGCCTAAAATCATCGATGCCACCATGGTAAATAACAGCGTAAGGAACAGATTTCCTGCGCCGACACTCATGATATACGAGGTCATTACCGAGCCGAAACTGGTTAAACTCACCACACCAATGATCAGACCAACCACAGCACAGGCAGACATTACCGATAAAGATTGTTTGGCACCATCCGCAAGTGCCTCTAAAATTTGTTTAACTCCCATCCGCGTTGTTTTACGCAGATTAGCGACAACGATGGTTAATAGAATGGTATAGACCGCGGCATAGCTGACAGGCATGGATTGAAATAAGAAAAACACCAACGCCACGATCGGAATGAGCAAGTGTCCACGTTCTTTCAGTACTTCTTTGACACGAGGCAAATCTGATTTGGGTAAGCCTTTGAGATTGTCACGACCTGCACGGAAATGGACTTGTGAAATCACGCCGAGGTAATACAACAATGCAGGTAAGATCGCTGCGAGGGCAATGGTGCCATAACTGACCCCTGTTGTTTCTGCCATGATAAAGGCACTCGCCCCCATGATTGGCGGTAGAATCTGACCACCAACGGAAGCACTTGCTTCCACTGCACCTGCGAAATTTTTGTTATAACCAATTTTTTTCATCAATGGAATGGTAAATGAACCTGTTCCCACCACATTCGCAACGGCTGTGCCGTTAATACTTCCCATAAAACCACTAGAAATCACAGCAACTTTTGCAGGCCCACCTTGTTTGTGTCCTGCTAAAGCCATCGCGAGATCATTGAATAGTTTGCCCATACCAGACTTGGCTAGAAATGCACCAAATAAAATAAACAGGAAGATAAAGGTCACTGACGCGCCAATCGCAGATGAATAAAGACCTTCCGTTTTTAAATACATTTGCCCGAAAATATCACTGACGCTATAAGGTCGAGTGAGTAAGCGGTCAGGCATCCAGTTAAAATGACTAATAAATGGATAAGCCAGAAAAATTAGCCCAAGAATAGGCAACATCCAGCCCATGATTCTTCGTGCCGCCTCAATCACCAGAACCACAGTCATAATGGCAAACACGATATCCAAGGTATTTGGAATACCTCCTCGCGAGGTCATAATATTTTGATATTCAATCCATAAATAACCAAATGAAGCGAGTGATGCCAGCATTAAAATCCAGTCGAACCAAGCGATATGTTGCCGATCGCTACTTTGCCGTGCTGGATATAACAGGAAAATAAGGGCTATACCAATCGAAACGTGTGCTGAACGTTGGATCAGTTCAGGTAGTGGATTAAAGGTAATAAACAAATGGAACAGAGAGTAAAAAATGGCTAACACGGTAATAAATAGACCAACAGATTTCTGTTTGGGCGTGCGTGTTACAGATTCCTTATCAAATTTTTCTAATAATTCTTTTTGTTTTGCTTGATCTGACTGTTCTGGCGTTACGGTATCATTCGGTGTATTCATCACATTCTCCTAACCACCAGATCTTCCATAATGGTGTATAAGTGCTTCTAAACTGAACAAGGCTATAATCGGGGAGTTGGTTTACGATTGCCCAGCTTTTGTCTTTTAGTAAAATATGACCTTGCATATTTCGTGAAACGGTCCAGTTGATCTCAGGGATTTGTTGATTGACCGACATTCGGATCACACCATCCTTTTGAAAAATAACTGGGTAATCACTTGGTGTTCCAGCACCAAAAGAAATTAAGTCCGTATAAATGAGCTGGAAGCCATTTTTGTTACGTTGGTAATTTTCGAGCCATAACGTTTTTTCTACAGAATGCCGCCATTGCAAATTAAAATCAGCTTCACGGATAATGCAGTGATGTTTTGGCGTTGTGATCTGTGTGCTTGCAATGGGATAACTCATTAGAATACCCAATAGCACCACGCTACAGAAAAGTGCAGCCGAGGCTGCACTTAGATACTTCATTTTGTTGCTGCAATTTCGTCGTAATATTTTTTCGCTCCAGGGTGTAGTTGAGTCACTAAACCTTGTTGCGCACCTTGCAAGCTGATGTCTTTGGCTGCTTGATGACTATTGGCTAAAGCATCCAAACTTTCAAAGAATGTTTTAGTCAACTTATACACATCGTCTTCAGAAAGGTCTGAACGGACAACCAAAGCATTCATGATCGCTGCTGTAGGAATATCTTCAGCATTGTCATAGGTGCCTTTTGGAATGATCATTGGTAAGAAATAAGCTTGGTCTTTGGCGATTTGTTTAATTTTTTCAGGATCAATACTGACAAGCTGCAAATCATAGCCGCGCTGTAATTCCATAAGTGATGAATTTGGAATACCACTGGTGAGGAAAGCTGCATCTAACTTTCCGCCTTTAAGTGCATCAGCCGCCTCTGCATAGCCTAAATAATCAACTTTTACGTCTTTATAGCTAATACCGAAACCATTTAATAAAGTGCGAGCATTCACTTCAACGCCAGAGTTTTGAGCACCCACTGCGATACGTTTACCTTTCAAATCCTCAATGCTTTTGATCCCAGATTTTTTTGATGTGACGATTTGCACATAGTTTGGATAGAGTGCAGCTATCTGTTGCACATTGGTGATTTTATCCTTGAAGCTCCCTTGTCCATTCACTGCTTCTGTAAGGCTGTCACTCATCACAAAAGCCATTTCGACTTTGTTTTGTTTGAGTAGATTTAGGTTTTCAACCGAAGCACCAGTGGTCTGTGTTTTAGAGTTTACACCATAAGTTTTATGATAAATTTCAGCCAAATTTGTTGCGATGACATTATATGGACCTGATGCTCCACCCGTTGCAATATTGACAAATCTTGTTTCGAGTTTATTGGCATTTGCAGTTGCGCTGCTTCCTTCTTGGCTTGTATTTTTGTTGCCAGTATTGTCAGAACAAGCGGATAAACCTGTGATTGCTAAACCGAGTAAAATGAGTTGGGGCCATTTTTTCATTGCTATCTCCTAATTGTATGCAAACCATAAATCCATCATTTGGTTGCTTTATTTAATATGATTGTTCATTTTGACGCGATAAAATATGTTCTACTCTTACCGTATTCTGAGGGGGATGGCAACTTTTTTCGACGCTTTTTATACTAAAGAATTGATCCTTTTTTATGACGTGATTTCCAATTCTTTATCACCACCCAACGCCAAATTAAATGTGTAGCGACGTAAAACAGCAGGGCACACAGCAGTGCCTCAACCACCAGACCAGACATTAGTATTTTTGCTAAATTTAAATCAATATGACCGTGACCAAAATTGGTCAACCAATTGATCATTTGATGCAGCACACCAAGTAACATCTCTTTATTAATCATTTCGACTTGATATATCTGAGCACCAAACCAAAAACCGACATATAGGATCGGCACAACCGTCAATGGGTTGGTGAGCCAAGCCAGACATAAGCCAATCGGCAGATTCACCTCGAAGTATAAAATACTCAAGATGATAAACAGGCTATGAAAAGGTACGGGTAAGATGCCCCAAAAAGTGCCAATAAAGATCGCTTTTGCAATGGTGTGACGATTCACATACCAAAGTAAGGGGTTTAAGGTGCGAGGACCAAAAACTTTCATCAACTTAAGTTTGGCGATTTTTTCCGAGGAGGGGAGCCATTTCTGAAAGAATAGCTTAGGCATAAAATGGGAAATGTATCAAAGTAAAAGAGCAGTACCCTTCAAAATAGCATGCTTTGCTTAGCCTAAACTTAAAAGCCAAAAAGATTGGATGCAGCAATGAAAGTTTACTTCCATGGGCGTTTTTGCTGAGGCACACTCTATCTGTTGTATGCAAAATATACGAAACTATTAAGGTGACTCTAGAGTTATAAGGGATTGAAAATCATAAAGTATAAATAAAATATGAGGTTAATATGAATGTCAGCATAACTACTTACAGTTATTTTTTTGCTATCGGATCGCTGTTCGATTAATCTAAAAAACAATTTTAGTGAGGTCATTCGATGATTTCATGGTTTTTTATTGGATTGGTTGCGACGATTTTATTGACGCCCGGTCCGACCAATACCTTACTTGCATCCTCTGGTATCCAAGTGGGGCTACGTAAGTCTTTGCTGTTGATCCCCGCAGAGGCGATCGGTTATATCATTGCGATTAGTGTGTGGGGGATGTTGATTGGTAAAGTCTCCGCAACATTGCCCTTATTGCCCGTTTTTCTCAAGTTGCTGAGTGCAGGCTATATTTTATTTCTCGCTTTTAAATTGTGGCGTACGGCAGATCAAGAAGTGATATTAAATCAACCGACGATTAGATCTAGAGAATTACTTTGTGCCACCTTACTCAACCCTAAAGCATTGTTATTTGCTTCTGCGATTTTCCCAGCTACTGCGTGGAAGAGCCAAGACATTTATTTTGCACACATGAGCACTTTTGTTGCTCTGATTCTCCCAATTGCGTTATTTTGGATCGCTGTAGGTGCTGTTTTGGCAACCAACAAAGTAACATGGTTATCTCAATCTAAATTACAGCGTATGACTTCAGTTGTGCTGGTCAGTTTTGCGATTCCGATCAGTTATTCAGCACTCAACAATTTATAAGATTTCAACGTTTCTTACTTGGTTGGTTATATCGATTGGGGTGTTGTTTTCATTAATGTCATTTTACGTTAAAGTAGCTGCCAATCATCAACTTCGTTTTTGGATATAAAGACATGGCAATAAAATCTGATCGTTGGATTCGTGAAATGAGCGAAAAACACGGCATGATTGAACCTTATGCAGAAAATCAAGTCCGTTTCGATGAAAATGGAGAAAAGTTGATTTCTTATGGTGTCTCAAGCTATGGCTATGATGTCCGTTGTGCGCGTGAGTTTAAAGTCTTTACCAATGTGCATTCTGTCATTGTTGATCCAAAGAATTTCGATGAGAAAAGCTTTATTGATATCGAATCTGATGTCTGTATCATTCCACCCAATTCATTTGCACTTGCGCGTACCATCGAGTATTTCCGTATCCCGCGCAATGTACTGACCGTGTGTTTAGGAAAATCGACCTACGCGCGTTGCGGTATCATCGTAAACGTAACCCCTTTAGAACCTGAGTGGGAAGGTCACGTTACACTTGAGTTTTCAAACACCACAAACTTACCTGCACGTATTTATGCGGGCGAAGGTGTGGCTCAGATGCTTTTCTTTGAAAGTGATGAAGTCTGTGAAACTTCATATAAAGATCGTGGTGGTAAATACCAAGGTCAAACTGGTGTGACGTTACCGAAGACTTAATTATCCTAATTACAATTTGCAACAATGCCTATTGATATATGGTTTTGTTGCAAATTTGATTCTAATAAAAGTAATCACATAATATTCAAATAGAAAATAAAAACGATGTGTTTTATCGCAGGTTCACTTATCGGAAAAATGTAACATTTGACCACTTTCTTTTGCTTTTGTGTAAATATTCGGCATAATAAAAAATGAGAATGCCTAGGCGTAAATAGCCTATAAAGTTTGAGTGTGGCTCGGAAGCTAACTGATCTTGGTAGATTTGGTCACTCAAAACGATGTAAGAAAAATAACGATGATGCGGAGCATCAAGGAAATAGGAAGGTCAAAATGACTAGATTAACTTCTACGGTGGTTTTTAAACGGACTGTTTTAGCAAGTTTGATTGGCTTGTTATTAAGCAGATCTGTTTTTGCACTAGAGTTGCTTTCTGATGATCATTTAAGTGACACCACAGGTGAAGGGATTGCAATCCTTCCTCGTGATTTTTCTTTACGCTTCAATGGCGCTGAAAACCCGCTGGCAAATGGTTCAACTCCCTTAAATTTTCCAGATACGGGTTATATTCGTTATATTCCTGTTGGTCCGCTTACACAAGCCTCATTAGACACAAATAAAAATGGCACAGTAGGTCCTGAAGATAGAGCAGTGGGGAAAGCAGATCTTTTCCTTTATGGATTGGCGATTTCTAAGGCTGATGGTAATTCAAATAATCGTTTTAGTAATATGGGTATTGCAAGTTGGGGTACAGCAGCAAACCCTTGGTTATTAAAAGTTGCTACAGAAAATAATGTGCCAGATTTTAATGCACCAACTCCTACATCCACAACTAGCGGTTCAGTGACTTATCTTGCATTAGAAGCGCCTCTTTTTAATAAGATAATTCCTACATTGGCTGCCGAGGGTGCAGATGCATACAATTTGAAATTGGGTTTGTGGGCAGATGCTTTTGTTCGTAATCCTAATGTTGTTGAAAACATGACAGCAACTGGTGACCAATTTAACTTGGGTGCAATGAATGGAACGGTGGCATCGAATCGCGCCAATCGTATTCGATTGAATGCGGTTTGGGATGGTTTTGGTATTAACGGTAGTCGTATTCAAATGTTCCAAACCTTAGGTGGAGCATCCAATACTGGTGGAATGAGTAAATTCTATAATAATACGCTTGGTTTAAATGGTGTGCTGAGGCTCAATAGTGGACCAAGTAATACTGCGGCCACTCGAGGGACGGCAACGGCAACAGCTGCATGGACAGCAGGAGTCGCAACGACGAATACATACACCGTGCCAAGCGGGATGGCAACGTATGGCGCTGGTCCTATTTTTGCATCATCTGGTGGTTGTGGTGTGAGTAGTACAAGTCCAGATGCACGTAATTTATCAACTTTTTCACGCGGCGATTGTCGTCAGCAAGAAAGAATATTGACAAGAACCAGTAGAACCACAACGAATTGGACTGCACCTTCAACAGGTAAGGTTTTACGTATTGGGACGAAAGAAACTTCTGATACAGGTCTCTTGAGCACACCAGCGATCAATGGTGGCACAGCACCTACTTTTGCTGCGTCTTCAGCTAATGACGGTGCTGTATATATCTACAATTTAAATTCAAATTTGGTTTTGGGCTCTCTTTATCAACCGTTGGTTTTGGGTGTTGCAAATGATGGTCGAAATGTAACACTTGAAATTGCTCGAATTCCGAATAAAGAAAGTATTTATAAGAAAATTTATACAAACTATGCTCGCCCTGTAACTGCAACAGATCCAGCAGCTTGGCAGTTTAATGGCGGTTACTATGGCTCGACTTGTAATGTTCACTATTGTGGTGAGCATGTAGCTGGTACACCATCTGTTATTTCAAATAATTATCAAGCAGCGACTGCGACCCATAGTAGTATAACGATTGGATCAACTAACTATAATGCAGCAACAAATCAATTATCAGCTTTTGATGGAGTTGGTGCGATAGGGATATCTTTTGGTGCGCTACAGTCTGGTACTGTCATGCGTGATGAAACGTATACTCAGGTGCAGCAACAAGTTAGAGACTGGAGTACCGGATATGAGCGTTATTGTAGTGGGGGTACGAACTGGTTAGGAAGTTGTCAAGGATATAGTAATAGATACTTTAATCAGAACTGGCAAGCATTCGGTGCTTGGACGAATACTGATCGAACAACTTTTTCTAACCAGATTCATATATCGACGCCAGGCGGTATTCCTAATACAGCACCTGTCAAAGCTGCTGCGCCATCAAATAATTTTGGATCGGCCGCAATTGATGGCTTATTGATCCAACATTTAAAATTCACAACAACTGGCTTGTAATGGAGGAATGTATGAAAAAGATGATTTTTACACTAACTGCATTATTAGCCAGCCTATCTACAGCATATGCGGGGTTGCAAACCCTAGATAATCAAGAATTAGAGGCAGTGCAAGGTCAAGCTGGGGCGGATTTGTCTTTAAATTTGCAGCTTAACCAAACAGGTTTGAATGGTGTTTTTGATACAAGTGTCTGTTCTGACTTACGTTTCTGTCGTCTTGGTTTGTCTTTAAATAACCGTTTTTTGAAAGAAACGACACCAGGCTCAGGTACGTGGGTCGCTGACGATGTTAGTGGTAATAAATTATGGCTAGTATTTAAAGGGATGCAAGGAACGATTAATATTCAGAAACTGGGTATCGATGGTGTAGATTTAACCTATGTAAATGATGCAAATGCTAATTATATAAAACCAGCAATACAATTAAGTTACAGTCAAAATTTTCCAATTTTGATCAGAAATTTCGGTTATCAATCTTTGTCGATTGAGAAAGATAGCGTACCAAATGAAGGCGCTGGTAATGTACCTGGGTATTTGGTCCCTACTACAGCGGGTGTTGGAACTTACACAGCAGCAAATACATTTGATGGTCGGCACCCTACAAATTCAGGCATTGGTCGTGAAACTGGATTTACAGGGTTAATGATGAATGGAAATCTTGCATTGCAAGGCAATATAGTCATGTTCGGTTGTGATGCTGGACACCCACGTTGTTAGGATTAGAGAGAATTTCACAAGGACGATCGTGATGAAATATAACAATGAAAAACGACAGTTTGTGCTTAATACATTAGCCTTTAGTTTGTTGCTAATTCAGACTTCTGCCTATGCAATGCAAGCATTAGATGATACTGCTTTGAGAGGGGTGAATGGGCAAGATGGAATTCATGTTTCTACGATCTATGATGAAGTAAATGTTGAGCAGTTTTACTGGGAGGATAACGCAGGTCGAGGAAGTAACGCTGCTACAAATAATACCTTACGTGCTGTCGCAAATGGTTTCAAAATAAAACAAAGTAATGCTTCAAATTTAGGGTTAGGGACTGATTATAAAATAAATATTGGAAGCACTACAGGCGTAGCTGGGAAAACTGGTTTAGAGCTTGAATTAGCTACAAATCCTTCGCTGATTACTATAGATTCATTCGCAATTTGTGATACTGAAGCTACGCAACGTTGTAGTGATCCTGTTGGAAATCTTGCAGTACAAACAAGTTCTGTGATTGGTATCCAATTTAAAACCCGCGATGGATTATTTAGTAAAACAAGCCAATCTATATTAGATTTAGGCTTGAGAAATGCGAATATTTATCTTGGTCAAACGAATGTTAATAATCAGTTAAATCAGTTGATTTTAAAAAACCTCAACTTTAATTTCCTTGGGAAAGGAGTTATGTTTGTTGATGGAGTTGAGGGCTTTAGGCTACAAACAAATACAAAAAATAGCGATGGTTCAGAACCAACCCCAGCTTCTTTAAGTCAATCACCAAATGCAAATTATGGTTATGTCGATTTTAGACGGACAGCTGACTCTGCATCTTCGACTTTGTCAAATACTGGGAGTTATGGAAACGGGTTAGCTGGTTCTAACGGTGTTACTACAAATTCGGGATTAAATTTAGAGTTTATGTTGAATGGCGATGTAAGCCAAGTGAATCCATATGCTATTGACACATCGACAAATAGCCCAACTGGTGCAAAAGGATTGATTCGTGTCGGTGCGAGTGGTCGAATGGTTAATGGCTTTTTGCAACTACGTGGTTTAGATAGTTCTGGTAGATCAAATCCTGAAATTACTAGAAATCCCGCTAACTTATTAGATCCAAATACCAATAAATATGGAAATCCAGACGGTACCAATATTTTAGGTCAAGCTAATTCCCATACAACTAATTCAACAAATAATATTATGGGTAATTCTGGTTTGGCTTTTCGTATGAAAGCAGAATTCACTAGAGAAAATGATTCAATGTTGGCAGCAAACTCAGCGAATAACGATTCCGCTGGCGCTGCTACGACATTAGAGATTGGTGGAGCAGGTTTAAATACGTATGGATTTGAATTTGGTAATTTGACGGGATTGCAACAAGGTTCTCGTGGGTCTTTTGATAGTGGTAATGTATATATCAACTTGGCTGATACTAAGACAGCTCTTTTGCCAGCAAATTATACGTTCCAGACAAGTCGATTTGGTAATGGTAGTTTTCTAACAAATCCAAGTGATTATAGTCAAAATATTCATATGCTCATGACCGATACTAATCCATATAGTTTATTGATCGCTGTGCGTGGTGGTGAATTTCAAGCTTTATCTCGTCGGGGACGTTTTACTAATAGTGCTAGAACAAATGATACATTTGGATCAGCCGTGCCTAACATTAATGAGCATATGAATAACGAATGGGGATTGGCATTACCATTTTATAACCTGAATGCCAATATTGCGATGTTGGGTACGAGAGTAAATGCGAACGAGGTATATTACTATTCAATAAATGGGACAAGAACAGCGGTTGCAGCATCTGGTACAACACCACGATTAGGTTTTTCTTTAGCAATGAGTACAGAAGGAATTGATAAAGACTTTAGTCGATCAACATCCTCAACAGCTTATCAACAGAAGGGTTTTAATGTTGGTAATAAAACTACATCTATTTTAGTAATCGATGGCGGTGATAAAGATCCTTTAACAGCAGGTGTTCAGCCGACAGACTACTATATGGGGCTTCGAAACATCGATATGTTGCTTAAAGGTACAGGTAGTGTTGGCGTGGAAAATGGTAGCTTCAATGTCAGCTTAAAAGATATGTTGATCGTAATGGCTGCTGAGGTTGCCGCTGGATATTTACCTGGTGCAACCTATAGGAGTTGTGTTGGAGCTTCGCCACTTGCTGGATGTTCGACACAAAATGCTGCGTTGGCTGATAATTTTGCACGAAAAGATGATGTTCTATTTGGATTGAAATTAAGGCTGGGAGGAGATATAGATTTCTCTCTCATACCAAACAGTGAATATAAAGCGGATGGTAGTGGTAATCGAATAAATATTGTAGGCAATCTGGAGTTAAAAGGAACAGGCAATACTGTTCAAATTAGCGATCCAATAGATGGTTCAACTATTGGGTTAGACAACTTAACAGGCAAGATTGGATTTAATAATGCGATTGTAATCGGTCGACATACATCTGGTGAGGGTGTTGTGAGTTTCAATGCGGGATTAACTTTTAACCCAGATCGTACTACTGATGGGGTTTTTAGAGCAAGAGATATTAATTTCTATCCACCTTTGAACATTGGGACTGAAGGGAAGCGTTTGGGTGAGCTTGCGATTACAGGAGGACGCTTGAATAGTAATTTTAGCATGATTCCACGTAATGGTAATTTTACTAACTAAATGGAAGTGTGAGGTGTAAGATGGTTAAATTGAAGGTTCTTACTGCTACTATATTAGTATTCGGTTTTAGTATGCACGGTTATGCATCTACACCAACAACTATGCAGAAAATGACAGACGATGAGCTTGCTGCAACTGAGGCGCAAGCCTTAATGAGT
>NZ_JAVDVH010000009.1:0-130436 GCF_031456775.1 Acinetobacter sp. 3657
CCAAGATTTAAATCTTTCAATCCAAATCCTTGTTTCTCAACAAGTTTTTATCTGCATCACCGCCGATGGATGTGCATTCTACAGCATTTCCAATCAGGCGCAACCCCTTTTTTTAATTTATTTATCTAAGTGGGTATTTTTAGATCAATTTCACATTTCTTCTTATATTTTGTCAGTGAATTTGCTTTAATAATAGATGAGTACTTTAACTGTATTCTGCTTAATATGTTTTGTGCTAAATAGTACAATCATTTTTATGACCGTATTTCGCTCAGACCGCGATTAAGGATTAATATGCATTACTCCAATTTTATCTTGCTTGGGTTGTTAACTGCTGGAGCATGCTCATCCGTATTTGCTCAAGAGACGCTTAATGAAGCAGCAACTGATAGCAATCCAACTGTAATCTCAAATGAACATAAGACATCAACAATACAAGCAATAAAAGATTTAAAACATCTCACTAAAAATGATTTAAAAGTCAATGCAAATGCTGCTCAGCCAGATGAAGTGAAAGATCCATTACAACCATTAAACCGTCAGATTTTCCTTTTTAACGATGCATTAGACCGCAACCTATTGAAACCGGTAGCAATACAGTATGTTGCTAAAGTTCCTGTAGAGGTTCGTAGCCCTTATCGTCAGTTCCGTAAAAATCTGGGCGAACCGTGGAATGCTGTGAATCAAGTGATTCAAGGCCGACCTAGCCGCGCAGCAAAAACCTTAGGTCGTTTTACTGTGAATACACTCACAACCTTAGGTTTTGCTGACCCTGCTCGTCGTTTAGGGTTATCAACAGAAGAAGAAAACTTCGGTGTGACTTTAGGCTATTACGGCGTTCCTTCTGGCCCTTATGTCATGTTGCCATTTTTTGGCCCAAGTACGTTTCGAGATGGTTTTGGCTTAGCCGCAGATAGTTTTGGTCGTCCACAGAAATATTTACTTGACGATCAAGATGGTATTTATTGGTCAAGCAATGTATTGCAAGCTGTAGATGCCCGTTCACAGCTTCTCGATATTGAAGAAAGCTTGAAAGGTGATAAATATTCGATGATTCGTGACTTTTATTTGCAACGTAAGGCTTTCCAAATTGCAGAGAAACGTGGTGATGCAAATGACATTTCCTTTATCAACGATGCAGATGATAATGATGAATCATTTTCAGATGAAGAATAGTTAAATTAAAATAATGTCTTACAAACTTATGTGTCGCTAGTGAATTTAAACGCTAGCAACACTAGGTTTTAAGTTATCTTTCATCTATGATGAATTAAAAAGTGATCATACAAAGGATTGGCAATACATCAATGTATTTCATTCAACCCACACGCTCCATACCTTACTTAGATCAAGCTTTAACTGAGTTACCGACCCTCCAAATCATTCAAGTGAATGATTTGGATTTGTATGATCAAACAATTATTGCGATTGCTGATGTACAAGACTTCCTAAAATATCAATGGAAACTTCCTACCATTGTGCTTGCATTTGAGCATGAAGGTGCTGCACTTGCTCAAGCTTGGGAAATGGGTGCATTAGCAGGTTGGATGTGGGATAACCTTCCCAAGAATCCAATACATGCTTTATTTAAAATAGATGCGCAATACAAGCGAAATCAAGACAGCCGCGACCTTCCCTCTGCGGCAGAGTTACAGCAACGTCTTTTACCAAATCCAATTCAATTACCAAACTATCAATTTGAATCGTTTTTCCAACCATCTGCCTATTTATCGGGAGATTGGTACGATTACTGGCGATTAAATGATGAAGAGGTCTTATTTTATCTAGCTGATGTTTCAGGGCATGGTGTCACCAGTAGTTTATTGACGTCATGGATGGCAGCTTTTCATGGTCGATCAAAAACGCCAAGTCAACTGATTCAAAAACTTAATGCCATGTTGATGCAAGAAAATATAGAAAAACATATTACGATGGTAGCAGGGATTCTAAATCTAGTAACAAACGAAGTTCGCTGGTCGAGCGCAGGACACTATCCTCCTCCTATTATTTTTGAACCAAACCAACCACCACAAATTCTATCAACCAGTAGTTTTCCCTTAGGGCTCACAGAAGAACTGGAAGTTGAAGAACATCACTGTATACTCAATCGCCAAGCACGGTTCATTTTATGTTCTGACGGCGCGCTTGAGCCTTTCGATGGTGGATTGAATGATCAGTTTAATCAATTGGTCGAACATCTACAGAATAACTCCTTCCGCGCCCCAGAACATGTCGCCGATGACATTGCCATTCTAAGTTTATGCCGAATGAATTAATCATAAAATCAATATCTTAACCAGTTCACAGTATCCAAGCCCTTGTGTCTGGAATATCACTATGGGATAATTTTATATCCTTTCTCTGAAAATGGCATTTATATGTCAACAGGTCATGTTGAATATGCAAGTTTGAACGGAACGCATATTTTCAAGCTTATTGGCGAAGTGCGTGCTCACTCTTGTATAAGTCTAGACAAACTCCTCAACCGAATTGAACAACAACAGAACGTTGTTGGTGCAATTGTTGATCTTACCCAAGCCACTTTTATTGACAGTACCGTCTTAGGAATACTGGCAAAACTAGGCTTAAAACTTAAGCAAGCGCATCACATACAAGCCGTAATGCTTTCAACCAATGCCGATATTACAACCTTAGCCAACAGCATGGGGCTAGCACAAGTGTTTGTAATTTTGGATTATTGTGGTGATCCTAATGTATGCACGCTAGAGCTTACTGAAGAACATATCACGCATAGTGCTATGCTTAACACCGTGCTTGACGCGCATAAAACACTCATGCGTTTGAATGAAAACAACCAGAATATGTTTGAGCCTCTGGTTAAACAATTGCAAAAAGAACAAGATTGCTTAAGTATCGATGTACAAAAACAAAATGTTTGATCACTAAATTCTGTATCGTGACTGGCTTATGACCTTACTTTCCGTTGTACAAATGAACTCCCAAGATGACATTGAGGCTAACTTCCTTGTCATTGAATCATTGATCCAACAAAGTAAGGCACAAGCCGCAAAACTGATTGTCTTTCCTGAAAACTTTGTTTGTTTTGCTGCAGGTAAACAACGTGAAACTGCTGCTCAATTTGAAAGCATTCAACAACGCTTAGAGCGGCTTGCTCATCGCTATCAAATTTGGATCGTTGCTGGCACACTCCCTTGCCCTTTCCGCCCCGATGGTTCAATCGTTCCCGACGGCCGCGTTCGGACTGTGAGTCTATGTATTAGCCCTGAAGGCACAGAAGCGCGCTACGACAAAATTCACTTATTTGATGTGCAGGTTGGAGATCGCGTTGGGGGCTATCAAGAATCAAAATTCTTTGAGCCGGGCAATCAAGCTGTTGTGGCAAAAACACCATTTGGCAATATTGGCTTAATGGTGTGTTATGACTTACGCTTCCCTGAGCTTGCCTTAACTTTACGTCAGCAAGGTGCAAATATTTTAACTGCTCCCGCAGCGTTTACTTACATCACAGGTCAATTACACTGGCAATTATTGTTGCAAGCACGTGCAATGGATAGTCAATGTTATGTTTTGGGTGCAGCACAACAAGGTTGGCATGGTCAGCAGCGTCAAACTTGGGGGCATGCGGGTATCACCGATAGTCGTGGTCAACTGGTGCAAATACTCAATACAGAAGGTCATGCTTTAATCAGCTCAACTTTTGATCTCGCAGAACAAGAAGCGGTACGTCTTGCAATGCCGTTGATGCAACATCGCCAACTCATCCACTATTAGAAATATATTTCCTACTTTAAATATCTAAACTTCAATTAAACCTTTATTTCTTGGCATAAGCTGACTGTTCTGATCATTTTTATTCATGTCAGCCTACTTAAATCATGATTTAATACAAATTATTGAACTCTGTCGAACAAAGCAAAATGACTTTATTCGATGAGTGAAATAATATTGTCAATTCATTCTTATTAAGCTTTTGTTCATGTTTAGATTTATTAGCATATTGTTTTTTCTAGGGGCAACGACACCACTCCATGCGACATCAGTAGAAGATATTCCTGATGTATCAACCAATACGCAAAATAATTTATCCACACCACAAAACTTGTCTCTCAATACTTTTGGTCAATGGATCATTGGCTGGGGCACAGGGGCGGAAGGTGCGAGACAACGCTTAGACTATATTCAGCCTGAAGATGTGGTGATCATTAAACAAAAAGGGACAACCTTGGAAATGATCAAAGCATGGCAGCAGTATTATGAGCAAGAAGCTCAGAAAAATATAAGTAACCCCACCGCTCGTTATAGAGCAAGATTAATGAAAAAAATTGCAGAGCTTTGGTAAACAAATCCTATAACAATAAGCACTTAATATTCAAAATTGAACAACCTTTACTTACTTGTTTTTTAATTCATATAGCGTACGATCTAATGCTATTCAATAATATTCAGGAATAATAATCATGTCTTTAGAAAAAGTGGTTTATAGCGCAAAAGCGAAAGCAACAGGTGGTCGTGATGGCCGTGCAACGTCTTCTGATGGTGTTTTAGATGTTCAATTAGGTGTGCCAAAAGAAATGGGCGGTGCTGGTGGTGCTGTCACCAATCCAGAGCAACTTTTTGCCGCAGGTTATTCTGCATGCTTCTTAGGGGCAATGAAGTTTGTTGCGAATCGCGATAAGTTCAATATAAGTAAAGATGCTTATGTTGAAGGTGAAGTTGGGATCGGCCCTATTCCAAATGGATTTGGTATTGAAGTGACTTTAAATGTCTATCTCATAGGAATGGAGGAGGCAGAGGCACAGCAACTGGTTGATGCTGCTCACATCGTCTGTCCATACTCGAATGCAACACGCAATAATATTGATGTGAATTTTAATATCGTCACTGCTGAATAATACTCTCACTGATAAAAAAACAGCATGGATTCACCATGCTGTTTTTTTATCGTACCGCTGATTGCTTATCCTTCGGCAGCTTCATTGGTGACTCGCAACACTTCTTCTAAAGTGGTTTTGCCAGCCAAGACCTTTCTTAAACCATCATCACGAATTGAACCCGATTGTTTACGAACATAGGTTTCTAACTCATATTCAGCAGCATTGCCATGAATCAAACGACGCATGGATTCATCAACGGGTACAATTTCATAAATTGCCGTTCGTCCGCTAAACCCTACGTGTGAACAATGCTCACAACCCTGCGGCTCTGGTAACTCCATTTGATGATTGACATCGAGGTGTTTGAAAAGCTGTTGTTCAAAATCATCTGCTCTACGCCATGTCACACAATGTGGACATAAAGTACGAACCAAACGTTGTGCAATCACGCCTATCAGCGAGCTTGCAAGTAAGAAAGGCTCAATCCCCATGTCTTTTAAACGAGTGACTGCACCAATTGCAGTATTGGTGTGTAGCGTTGATAAAACCAAATGACCCGTCAATGACGCTTGAACCGCAATTTCAGCCGTTTCAAGATCTCGGATCTCTCCGACCATGACCACATCAGGATCTTGACGCAACATCGCTTTAAGCGCACGAGCAAAGGTCATATCAACTTTGGTATTGACCTGTGTTTGACCAATCCCTTCGAGTTGATATTCAATCGGATCTTCCGCAGTCAAAATATTACGCGTGTGGTCATTCAGATCAGAGAGTGCCGCATACAATGTCGTGGTTTTACCCGAACCCGTTGGTCCAGTCACAAGGATAATGCCATGTGGACGATGTACCAATTGAGTTAAACGTGCGTAATCACCTTGCATCAAGCCTAAATGGGTCATATTTAAACGCCCAGCTTGCTTATCCAGTAAACGCATCACCACGCGTTCACCATGTGATGATGGCAATGTCGATACACGCACATCAACTTCGCGTCCAGCTAAGCGCAAGGAAATACGACCGTCTTGAGGAATTCGCTTTTCTGCAATATCAAGTTTAGCCATGACTTTGATACGTGAAACCAACAACGGCGCTAACTCACGACGCGGCTGTACGATTTCACGCAGTTGACCATCAACACGCAGGCGTACCGAAAGTTTTTTCTCAAAGGCTTCAATATGGATATCAGATGCACTGACACGAATTGCTTCTGACAGCAAGGCATTAATGAGGCGCACAATCGGTGCATCATCTTCCTGATCCATCAAATCTTCCGCTTCAGGAACTTGATCCGCCAAGCTCAACAGATCGGGGTGATCTTCTAAACCCGCGGCAACTTGTTGCGACTCGCCTGTATCTCCTGCATAGCTTGAACTGAGTAAAGCATGAAACTCTTGCTCGGTACAAAGTTGATCATGAGCTGACTTCCCCAAAATTCGACGTGCTTCCTGCAAAGCAATACGCGCCGTTTCCTTGCGTCGCACAATAAAAACTTGATCGCCTTCATAACGGAACAAAACGCCATGCCGTTTGGCAAAACTATATGGAATTTGTATTTGTTTAAGTATTTGCATCACACAAATAATGATAAAAGAAAGCATTGAGTGTACTCTAAGCTGGTTACAGCGTGAAGTCTCTTTAGCATCCTCACAAAGGAATTTTGCATCTTGTCTCAAAATAATCTATATGAAGCGCCTCATTCAGAATCTTTGAAGTGGTGGGGCGAACAAAAATTTGAAATTCAACAAGCTAAAGCTTGGCAATTCGGTTCATTACTCTTCCGTCTCACACGCGGAATTAAAGAGTGGCGATTGGAATACCATCGTCCGCACTATCAGAACGATTATGAACAACAATGGCGAATTCTAACGGATACTGAATTTGCAATGCCACAACCTGCAAAAATTGAACGCTACATGCTGCATAAAACCAATGAGACGTTTCATTTGATGCCACGTCTGGCTGATCGTTCAGTGGTCATTAAACCCGTAGACCCTATTTATATCCCAGCTGGTCAACGGGGAACACTTTATATCAGTACCCCTCTGTGGATTGCTGGTTTGGCTGATGGATTGGTAGAACCTTTGTTTGACATTCCTGTGATTCAATCCAAAGACACGTGGTTCGGGAAAAATCCTCAACATGGAGAAATTTGCTACGCCACTTCGGTTGATGGTCGCACGGATTTAAACCTTTTAACACCGCGTGCTTTTCGCGCAGTCACGCCCATCGAATTTCAAAACAACAGCCCACATCAACTCCGTTTTGACCGTATGAATGTCCCCGTTCCTGCCCTCCCTCTATTTTATAGTGAAGGCACTGGTCGACTATGGACCTCCAAGATCAAGGTTTATTATGATGGTGCTGAACAAGCACGAATTCGCATCGAGAATAGAACGCCAAATCAAGCAGGAGAAGTGACCTATATTCACCCTCCACGCTCACCCAATAGTACTTTTTTGAATATGTTTGACTCGTTTTTTTAAGAGGTTGCTATGCCAGATTCCAATATTCCGAAAGATGTTGCAAGCAACCTCACCAGCATATTTACCAATATTAATTTTGCGCGACTCAGTGAAATTGTAGTCGCGATTATTTTATGTTTTATTGGTTTTATCATTGCAAGATTATTATCCAATACCTTTATTCGAACCATTGGCAACCGACTCAATGCACATCAACGCCTTTTGTGGCGCAGAGGGATTTTCTATTTCATTTTCTTACTGTTCATTATGACCAGTCTAAGAGAAGCAGGATTTAAACTCAGCGTTTTTTTAGGCGCGGCAGGTATTCTCACCGTCGCACTGGGTTTCGCCTCACAAACCTCTGCATCCAATTTGATTAGTGGTTTGTTTCTGATCGGTGAAGGTTCTTTTGAAGTCGGTGATACTATTCAAATCACCTTGATTCGAGGACATACCATTGAAGGTGAAGTCATTTCGATTGACCTACTTTCGGTCAAGCTTCTGACACTAGATAATGTATATATTCGCTTGCCAAACGAGCAATTGATTCGTGCACCAGTCATGAATTTATCTAAATATCCAATACGACGTATTCCCATTACACTAGCGATTAACTTCCACGAAGATATTATTAAAGTCAGACAGGTGTTATTAGATGTCGCATCAAAATATCCGCTCGTGATGGATGACCCTAAACCAGCCGTCACAGTGACTGCTTTTAAAGAATCCTCAATCGAAATTTTATTTGCGGTATGGTGTCGTCAAGAAAACTATATTCAAGTTCGTGATGAAATGCAGGAACGTGTTCGTAATGGTTTCTTGGAAAATGAAATTGAAATTCCAGTACCAAAAATGGGTTTAATTGATCGACCTGCATCATTGGAAAATGACGAAATCGATCAATATACACACCAAAAAGAGCTCAAAAAAGAACAGAAAGAGAAATAATCAGCGCTGTTTCTCAGGCTCGTCAATCGCAGGTGGCAAAGGTGCAAGATATGCTATCACCAACATGATTGCACCAGACCCAATAAATGAAATCACACGGGTCAATGTGCCACTTTGCGATAGGTCAAGTAATAATAATTTAGCCACCACGATACCTAACAACGCAGCACCCACAAACCAAATTTGACGAATATGACGACGACTAGAAAAAGTCATTAATACAAAAGCCAAAATCATCCACAATAAGGTCAAGCTCAGTTGCACATCACCGTTTCGCCAAATTGCCCCACCCCATAATGGCGTACCCAAATAATGGTGCATAGCACGAACCACCACACTACTAAGTACCAACAAACCAATTAAAATAGTTGTGACTTTAAAGCCCCATTCAATCGATCGTTCAGCACTGAAATCGTGATGATAAATGATCCAAATCATGCCAATGAACATCAACAAAGACAGAATGTCAGTCAAATTTAACAGCGGCACACTATAATATTGCTCAGCAGAATAAGGATCTAGACTGACCAACACCAACCAAAACAAAGTTAAACTCCAGACAGGGAGCTGATGCAGCAATTGGGTCTGCTTCGATGTAAACAACCAAATACTATAGATCGCTGGGATAAGTGCTAAAGCAATCACTGGCATGCTCGGGAAAATAGCTAAACCAATACTCGCCAAGCTCAGCCAAAGCAAAGTTGACCACACCAGCAGATAAGTTTTGGATGCTAAAGGCTTTAACACCACAAGCAACACGGTTAAACCAATTGAAGCAATCAAAAAGCTCACTTGACTTAAATAACTTGACCAATGCCCTAACCAATAGACATTTTCAGCCAAACTTGCGCTATAGAGTAAAAATAATAGTCCGCCCAACAAGGTGAGCTGTAGATGCTGCCATTGCAATTTTGATTTCAAATAAACTGCAACGCTAAATATCGCCAGTAAAACCACAGCAACTGCTAAATAAGGACTGAGTCCATGTTGCTGCCACTGCATCAACTCAACAGCAGCGATCGAACCCGCGTACATGCCTAATGCGATAAAAATCCCACTCAACATGCGTGAACTAAAATACTTTTCGACTTGTTGATAATGTAATAAATAAAATGCCGAGATAAATTGAGCTAAGGCATAAATGACAGTACTGAGGACTGGGAAATGGTCATTGGACCAAACTTGGAACATCAGTGCAATTGAACTGAATAGAACCAATGCTACCCCAATATAACGACTCAAACGATAACGTTCAGTCACTCCCCAAACAATCAATGCTGTTCCTTGAATCACCCAACCTGTTGAGGTCCAATGTGCACCTTTAGCAAGCGGGAAAATCAACGCAACAAAAACCACTGCAAGGATAAAAAAGCTTTTTGCTAAGATCGATAATTGGGGATGCTGACGTTTAATCCAGATATTTAAAACGATATAAACAACCGCCAATGCCACTGCACCCCAAGTCAATGCTGAAGTTGAGTTATGCATCAAATAAGCATGTAAAGAAAAGCCAAGCACAGGCACACTAAAAATCAGCCCAACATCCAAAATCGGCTGTAAACGCTGTGCTTTAGGCGCTGTTTCTTGTTGCAGGTTTTGCGCACGTAACATCAATTGGCTATAACGAATACTCAGCCAAATAAATAAGGCAATATGCAACCAAAGGATAAAATCAAGGGTTGTGTGTTGCTGATGTTCTGCATAAATAGCAATGACCGCTCCACCAATAAACATGGTGGCAAAAAACGCAATTTGGTGCAGGATCTTCCAAGGTTGAATAAAGTTAACGGCGGCAACAGCCAAATTAATCAGAAAATAATAAGCAAATAAAAAGATGACATCAGGATGATTTTGCGGAATAAGTAATGGCGCAAGATAGGCCATAGTCAACGCAAGGATGGCCAAATATAGGGCTTGTTGTTTGAGGCTGAGATAGACGGTTGCCAATAATAAAATCACAAAAAGGATACTGGCAGTGGTCAAACTAGCAATCACTGCAAAATGATGCGAGAAAATAAGTGTTAAAAAGACAATCGCTAAACCTAAACCTTGTAAAGCCACTGCAAATAGCTGATTTTTCTTTTGTAGTAAATAACCTACGATTGTTGTAATCCCACCTGCACAGGCGATAAAGCCGAGTTTTACACCGAGGCTTAACTGCCAATGTTCACTGGCAAACCGTAACAGCAGTACCACGCCAACCATTAAGATCGCCACCGCAACACGCAAAATTGGATTGCCATGGATCATCCAATCAAATGCAGGCTGCCACCATGCTGCATCTTTAGATTCAGACGGAGAGCTTATAGGGAAAGGGTTTTGAGTATTGGGTTGTTGACTTGATCCAGTATTAGCTTGCATCCAAGCAGGATGTTGTGACTCAGACACTGGTAAAGTAGTGGTCGTTAATGGCGGAGATGATTCAATTTCTGGAACAAGCGGTGCAGATTCAGTTTTCGGTGTAGTCATTGAGAACTGTTCTAAATGCAGCAATCTGGTTTGAAATGCACTGATGGTTTGAATCAAACACAACATCAGTACCAATAATGCACCGCCTGCCAGCCACATCCACGTGTTGGCATAAGCAAATAACGCAACCAATGCGGCGCTATAAATCAGTACCCGCTGTATCACTATTCCTGGGGATTGACCCGAAAAACCAGAACAGGCTTGCTCCAACTGACATAAGCGTTGATGAATTTCAGAAAGGATGTGCACAATAACAACGGTTAATCCCACGGTGGCAGCAACAATGGTTCCCTGCCATTTAAATGCAATGGCACAAGCCAGCAACACAGTCAAAGCAATTAAAACAATGACAATTCCCTGTTTGTCTTTTTTATACATAGACTTATATCAATAAAACAGCTTCATTGAGGCTATCTTACTTGATCACTAGATAAGCAGCTATTTTTGCATACAAAATACTGCAATTTTTTAAAGTGACGTAACTCGTCATTGCACAACACGGCGACAAGGACAGACAACACTTTTTCACGTAAAATACCTGCTAACTTATAATTAGGATTTGCGAAATGCCACCTTTTGTCTTGGTTGACGGGTCTTATTTTTTATTTCGTGCTTATCACGCGTTACCACCGTTAACGACGTCTACTGGCTTACATACCAATGCAATACGTGGTGCAATTTCAGCAATTCAAAAATTGATGCGTCGTACACAACCGACGCATATGGCGGTGATTTTTGATACGCCTGAACCTACTTTTCGCCATGCTCTTTCACCTATTTATAAAGGTGATCGTCCAAGTATGCCCGAAGAATTGTCTCAACAAATTCCATATTTGCACGCATTAATTAAGGCACAAGGGATTCCTTTATATTATCTCGCAGGCGCTGAAGCGGATGATATTATTGGAACTTTGACCAAGCAAGCACTGAGTGAAGGTCATCATGTTCTGATTTCAACGGGTGACAAAGATATGGCCCAATTGGTCAATGAACATGTCAAGCTTGAAGATAGTTTCAAAGAACGTGTGCTTGATGAAGCGGGTGTTTTTGAAAAATTTGGCGTTCATCCGCATCAAATTATTGATTATCTCACCCTCATGGGCGATGCATCAGATGGCATTATGGGGGTTCCAGGTATTGGTGCAAAAACTGCAGCTAAGCTCCTCAATGAATACGGCTCACTGAATAATATTATTGCCAATGTCGATCAGCTAAAAGGCAAAATCAGTCAAAACATTAAAGACAGCTTAAACAACATCAAAATTGATCACCAATTGGCAAGTATTGTCTGTGATCTTGAGCTAAATCTAGATTGGCATGAGCTTAAACTCAGCAATCCAAATATTGATCAGCTACGTGATCTCTATACAGAACTCGAATTTCGTAATCAATTACAATCCTTAGACCACCCGAATAATCCAAATACCTCGGCTTATCAGCAAACCTCACAAAAAATTGTGAAAGCAGAGCAAAAAGCTGAAACGATTGTGACCGAAGATCACGCCACACTTTCAAGTCAAGATGATCAGCTCGGAACAGCCACTTATCATACAGTTCTCACACAACAAGACTGGGATGCATTGTTACAACGAATGCAACAAGCAGATCATTTTGCCATTGATACAGAAACCACGAATTTAGATTATCGTATTGCCGAACTGGTTGGTTTTTCGGTGGCATTTGATGCCAATGATGCATTCTATGTGCCTGTGGCGCATGATTACGAAGGCGCACCCGAACAACTGAATCGTGACCAAATTTTAGCTCAAATCAAACCAATCCTTGAAAATGAGCAGGTCAAGAAAATTGGTCATCATCTAAAATATGATGCCCATATTTTTGCCAATCATGGCATTACCATTCGTGGTTGGTATTTCGATACCATGCTGGCATCTTATGTGTTAAATGCAGCAGCCACACGTCATGGTATGGATGATGTCGCACGACTTTATCTGAGCCATTTGACCACCACCTTTGAACAAATTGCAGGTAAAGGTGCCAAACAGAAAACCTTTAATCAAATTGAACTCGAAGTTGCAGCACATTATGCGGCCGAAGATGCACATGTCACTTATCGACTGTATGAAGTTTTATCAGGAAAATTAAAAAGCTCCCCAGAACTAGTAAATATTCTGCACAATATCGAAATGCCAGTTGCGCGTGTGTTGACTGCCATGGAAGAAGATGGCATCAAGCTCGATCATCAGTTCCTTGATCAGCTCAGTGTTGAATTTTCAAAGACCATACAAACACTAGAAAATCAGGCAACTGAACTGGCAGGTGAAGCTTTTAATGTTTCTTCACCAAAACAAGTGGGTGAAGTCTTATTTGAAAAGCTGGGGATTAAAGGCGGTAAAAAAACGGCTACGGGACAGTTCAGTACCAGTGAAAGTATCTTAGAAAAAATTGAACATCCACTCGCCGAAGTCATTTTAGAACACCGCGGCTTGGCAAAACTGAGAAATACCTATACTGACCGTCTGATTGAGCAATCTCATAATACAACACATCGTGTTCACACCAGTTATCACCAAGCCTTGACCACCACAGGTCGCCTATCTTCGACAGACCCAAACTTACAAAACATTCCTATTCGTACCCCAATTGGACGACAAATCCGTAAAGCCTTTATAGCACCTGAAGGTCGCGTGCTATTGGCAGCCGATTATTCACAAATTGAACTGCGTTTGATGGCGCATTTTTCTCAAGATGATGCTTTGATCCATGCATTCCAACAAGGACAAGATGTACACCGTCGTACTGCGTCAGAAGTATTGGGCATTGCGATTGAAGATGTCACCAATGACCAACGTCGCCAAGCCAAAGCCGTCAACTTTGGTCTACTTTATGGCATGTCAGAATTTGGCTTAACCCGTCAACTGGGCTTTACTCGTGAAGAATCACGTAGCTATATCGCACGTTATTTCCAACGTTATCCAGGTGTTTTGGATTATATGGAGCGCACGCGTCAGATTGCACGTGAACAAGGTTTTGTTGAAACAATTTTAGGTCGTCGCCTCTATACCCCTGATATTTTGGCAAGCAATAAAATGATCAAGCAAGCCGCTGAACGAGCTGCAATTAATGCACCACTGCAAGGCAGTGCGGCTGATATCATCAAGTTAGCGATGATTGCCGTGGATCAAATATTACCAAAAGAGCAAGCTAAACTCTTGCTGCAAGTACACGATGAACTTGTATTTGAAGCGGACGCAGCAATTGCGGATGAACTTTCCAAGCAAATCGCCGAAGTGATGCAATCCGTCTTGAAAATCTCAGTTCCATTTGTGGTTGAAGTTGGACAAGGGCTGAATTGGGACGCGGCTCACTAACCCTGATTCTGAGCAAAAAAAAAGAGATGCTAAGCATCTCTTTTTTTTTAATCAAAGCTAGACAATTGCTCTGAGCATTGTTTCAGCCACAAATAACACTAAAAATGCAAGAATCGGTGATAAATCAATCATCCCCATACTTGGCATCACTTTACGGAAAGGTGCCAAAATCGGCTCGACCAATTCCTGAATCACCTCCATATAAGGCGATCGAAATTGTGAAAGCATCATGATCCAGCTACAAATAATAAAAGCAAAAATCATATATTTAAGGAGCGTCACTAAAGACAATAGCATTTCTTTTACTGTAGAAACAATAAAATACAAGGTGCTCCCCGTACCAACGCCAGCTAAATGCTTTTCTCCCCACATTTTGAGGAAGTAAAGCAAAATAACCAAAACCAATGCGGCTAAATTAACCCGTCCTTTGCTCACCGTTGGGAAAATACGGCTGAAAACATCTACAATCTTGGTCGCTTTCGTTGTTGAAAGCACCACGGGATTGTAGGGAGTGACTGCCGCCAATTGCATTAAAAAACGGAAAAAGATCAATAAAATAGCAACATTGATCAAAACACCAAAAATTAGCGCAGAACTTGCACCCATAATTGTCTTATCCTACTTAAACTGATTTAGTCTTGTCACTCAACTCTTGCGCAAGCTCTTGGCTGCGTTTTTGAGCTGCTGCAAGCGCTGCTTGAATATTTTGTGAAATCTGTGCACGATCAAACACCTCTAAGGCTGCTTGAGTTGTGCCATTTGGTGAAGTCACATTTTTACGTAATTCTGCTGGAGAATTTGAACTGGTAATCGCCATTTGCGCCGCGCCCAGCGCGGTCTGCAAGGTTAATGCAGTAGCCACTTTTTCATCTAAGCCCAAGTTTTTACCCGCGCGAATCATACTTTCCATTAAATAGAAAAAGTAGGCAGGGCCTGAACCAGATACTGCAGTTACCGCATCAATTTGCGCTTCATTATCAACCCAAATGGTTAAACCAGTCGCCGCTAAAATTTGACTGGTTAATTCACGATCTTTAGTACCTACAGCCGCAGGTGCATAAATACCATGTGCGCCCGTTTGAACCAATGCAGGCGTATTCGGCATCACACGTACAATACGTTCGCTACCGCCGATTAAATCTGAAAGGGTTTGAATCTCAGCGCCCGCAATAATTGAAATCACGAGTTTATCTGACAACAACCCTTTTAATGGTTGTAAAACCGTTGCTAAGACCTGTGGTTTTACCGCCAATACAACAACATCAGCATCTTTGATCGCTGCAACATTATCTGTCGTGGTTTGAATCTCTTTTTCTTCTAATATTTGACGAATCTGCTCTACTGGGTCAGACACTGTAATGCGTGTAGTTGGTAAGCCACGAGAAAGTAACCCACCAATCAAGGCTTGCGCCATATTACCGCCGCCAATAAAACAGATATTTTGATTCAATGATGTCGCCATGTCCTACTCGTCATGTAATAAAGACTGATGAAAAATACAGTCAGAAATTAAACTTGGTTGCCAACCGCCCTGCACCAGATACTCAGATTGCGCCAACCAAAAACCTTTTGGGCTAAAAACCCCAAGCATAACATTATCCACGACTAATATTTGAATTGTATGACGTAACCAAGGCAAAATCTGCGCATCTTGAATGGCTTTTTTGAGTGGCCAATGCCCAACTCGCCCATACAGATGGATTTTTTCACCGCCTTGTCGTTTCAACAACTGCAACTCTCTATCGAATAGTTGAGGAGAAAGACCTAGACTTTGAGATTCAATTTTAAACTGCCCTGCTGCCACCTGAATATGCTGTCCTAACAAATAGCGCTGTGAAATAACATCAGCAAGTGTCGATAATTTTTCTGCATATAGGATGTCATGGCTTAAACGGTACAACGTTTTTTGATAACGCACATAATAATACGGATGCACATGTAAGGTCGCTTGGGCATCTGGTTTGGCTGCAATCACTTCTTGTTGTAAACGCTGAACCATGTCGTAACTTGGTCGGTATTGTGCATTGCCTTTCATCCATGAGGAGAGCAATTGACGCTGGCGTGCATGAGATAACTTTTTGAGTTGAGTTAAATTGAGTTCATGGTCGGTAGCACATTGCTGCCAATCCGTTTGCAACACTTCATCTAAAATCTCAGCCGCATCCTGCATTAAATAACTACTACGTGCGACCGCCGCCTGCATTTTAGGAAATCGATGTTGTAATACATCCCATAAGACTTCACGACACCATGCCCGATCATAATGAGTATCTTGATTGCTTGGGTCGGTCACATACTCAAGACCGATCTGTTGTGACCATTGTTCAATCTGCGCTCGACTTAGATCTAAAAATGGCCGCCAAATGGTCAGCTCTTTACGTACGTCGATTTGTTGCATCGCCGCCAACCCATTGACACCTGCACCTGAGAATAAACGCAACAAAACCGTCTCGGCTTGATCTTGTTGATGATGCGCTAAAACTAAAATTTCATTGGTTTGTAAATGTTGGTGATAGGCTTGATAACGGGCTTGGCGAGCTTGTTGTTCTAAATTGCCGGTTTCAACTCGTACTTTCTGAATGATACAGGGAACATTGAATATCTTTGCCTGTTGTTGCACCAACTCACCCCATAGCACACTAGGCGGTTGTAATTGATGATCAACATAAATGGCACGAATTTTATCGGGAAAAAGTTCAGACATTTGAGACAGCAACAGCATGGAATCCATGCCGCCGCTACATCCAATTAAGAATTGAGTTTGCTCTGAAAAATGCTGTGCTTGCGCTAAGACGCGATGCCTAAATTGCTGCTGCCAAACTTCATTAAACGTTGATAACGTGCTTCGCATCGTGCTTGTGCATCCATCGGTTGCAATTCTTCCAAGGCTTGTTTTAACACATCTTTTAGGTCATGCATGACTTTTTCAGGCTGCAAATGTGCACCCTCGCCTTCATCCACGACATATTCAACAATACCAATCGCTTTTAACTTATCCGCAGTCAATGCAAGTGCTTCACTCGCTTGCGCTGCTTTATCTGCTGTTTTCCATAAAATAGAAGCACAGCCTTCAGGTGAAATCACCGAGTAAATACTGTGTGAAAGCATGATAACACGATCAGCCACACCAATACCCAAAGCACCACCTGAACCACCTTCACCCAGTACGGTTGCGATCACAGGTACTTTCAAACTCGAAAGTTGCGCCAAACTCGTTGCAATTGCTTCTGCCTGACCACGTTCTTCAGCACCGACACCAGGATAAGCACCCATGGTATCGACAAAAGTAAAAACAGGTAAATTGAAACGTTCAGCCATATCAAGTAAACGTTGAGACTTTCGATAACCTTCTGGGTTACACATCCCAAAGTTATGTTGCAGTTTCTCACGGGTACCACGTCCACGATGTTGACCCACCACCATCACAGGCTGTCCATCAAAACGTGCTAAACCACCAATCATTGCACCGTCATCACCATATAAACGATCGCCGTGAAGTGCATCAAATTCAGTGAAAATTTCACTCACATAATCGAGGAATTGCGGACGTTCAGGATGACGTGCAATTTGAACCGTAGTCCAAGCCTTGGACTGAGTCGCTTTATTTTTCATAAGTCGTAAATAATCCCTAACAAGGATGCAAGGTCTGTTGACACTTTCTATAAGTTATACGCACATTGCGTTTCAAGCTGAAAGATCAACAGCTCCTAGGTTAATCAACAAATTTATCTGACACGATATGTAAACCAATGTTCCAATGCTTAAATTGCACTTGTTCATCATGCAAATCTGCAACCAGTAAAGGCCATTGCTTCGCATCGCCAGAAACACTCAGTTGCCATTGTTGATCATTTACCACACTGAGTTCAATGGCAGGAAGCATCTGATCACTACGACTATGATTTAGTAAAACTGCAAGACGAAGAATCATGCAAAGATAAACTAAATGATGACCACCAACTTTTAATACATCGTTTTTAGCATCTGCACGTAACTTACGACGATGATGAGAAATCAGATGCGAAAGATGATTTTGATCAATTTGTGAAAAACCAGGAATATCTGAATGTTGTAATAAATAGGCGCCATGACGGTGATAACCACCATGACTAATGGCCAATCCAATTTCATGTAAATAAGCTGCACGACGCAGTAAGTCACTGTCTTCAGTAGTTAAATCTAGTACGTCAGCTACACCATTAAACAAGTGCTGGGCGGTATTGACCACACGCTCTGCCTGTTTTGGATCGGCATTGTAACGACCCATCAATGCTTGAACACTGCGATCGCGAATATCTTCATGTTTGAATCGACCCAACAAGTCGTACATTACACCTTCACGTAATGCACCATCCGAATAAGCAAGCTTATCAATGTTTAATACATCAAAAATCGCATACAAAATCGCAAGTCCAGCTGGCAAAACTGCTCGACGATCTTCACGTAAGCCTTCGAAATCAATTTCTGAAGTATGCTTAAATTTCAACAAACGATCTTTAAGCTTATATAGACCATCACGAGTCAGGTTTTCTTGTTCATCACTCAAGCCGAGATTTACTAAAATTTGACGACAGGCTTTAATGGTTCCGCTCGAACCTACTACCGTATCCCAACCTTCCATTTTATAAGTATTGGCAATACCTGACATTTCTTTACGTGCAGCAACAACAGCCTTATCAAAGGCCTTGGTTGAAATCTCACCTTCAGCAAAAAAAGTCTTACTATATGCCACACAGCCCATCTGCAAAGACTCGGTATAAATCGGCTCGAATTCCTCGCCAATAATAAATTCTGTTGAGCCACCGCCAATATCAATCACTAAACGACGTCCGCCATTGGCCATAGTATGCGAAACACCGAGATAAATGAGGCGCGCTTCTTCACGACCTGCAATAATTTCAATAGGTTTAGGCAAAATTTCAGCGGCTTTTTGGATAAACTCGTGACCATTCTTGGCTTGTCTTAATGCATTGGTCGCAACAATTCTCAGGCGATTTGGTTGCACGGAACTCAAACGCCCAACAAAACGCGCTAGACAGGCTAAACCGCGTTGTTGAGCAGCTTCTGTTAAATTTTTATTTTCATCTAGCCCAGCAGCCAATTGTACTTTTTCTGACATTGAAGCAACTTTCTTCACTTCACCGTGATCAACACGAGCAATTGCAAGATGGAAACTGTTCGACCCCATATCTATTGCAGCAAGTAATTCTTCATCAATCAGAAAATCAGACATTATTCGTATAAACCCATGCTCAATTCACGCATTAGAGTAATTCACATGCTTACAATTTTAAAGTCATTTTAAACAATAAAACGCGTGTATTTTCGCTTATAGCCTATAAATGATTGTTTAAGTCGATGAACAGCATCGTGAGCAACCATTAGACTTTTTACTTTCTAACTTGAATAATTAGAACAAACCCTTACATTGAATAAAGTAGCAATGTAATATTCTTTCTGATACTGAATTGATACTTTATTTCTTAAATTTGGAGCAACCCCATGTCTGCGACTATTGTTAATACAACTGATGAAAACTTCCAAGCAGATGTATTAGATGCTGAAACTCCCGTACTTGTTGATTTCTGGGCTGGCTGGTGTGCGCCTTGTAAAGCCATTGCACCAGTCCTCGAAGACTTGTCAAACGAATATGCAGGAAAAGTTAAAATCGTTAAAGTTGACGTGACTGCATGCGAAGAAACAGCAGTAAAATACAACATCCGTAACATTCCAGCATTATTGATGTTTAAAAATGGTGAAGTTGTTGATCAACAAGTCGGTGCAGCACCCCGTTCTAAACTTGCAGCATTTATTGACCAAAACATCTAATTAAGTTGTATAACTGTCAATCTGCGGAAATACGCTATTCATTGATTAGCGTATTCCTCCGTAAAAATTGACAAAGCAGTTGATTTCGTCTATATTTCTCGATCAAGAAGCTTTGAATGGAATCTACTTCATCGCGCTTCTTACACGATACAAAACATAAGATCGCCGCTCGGCAATAACAATTGTTTTCACATTTCTCTCTGAAACAATGAACCAGACTACTGGATCGTAATTGTTTAATACAATTACATCAGTATATATGCGGTCGATTTTTTCTTTCCCAACACAATCCTCCACTTATTCCATTCTGTCTGACCACTTATGAACTTAACTGAACTCAAGAAAAAACCCATTGGCGAACTCATTAAAATTGCGGAGTTTATGGGCCTTGAAGGCATGGCACGTAACCGTAAACAAGATATTATTTTTGCCATTTTAAAACGCCATGCAATGAATGGTGAAGAAATCTTTGGTGATGGCGTTTTAGAAATCCTTTCTGATGGCTTTGGTTTTTTACGCTCCGCTGCTGGTTCATATTTAGCTGGACCAGATGACATTTATGTCAGCCCATCACAAATTCGCCGTTTTAATTTACGTACGGGTGATACCATTACAGGTACGATTCGCCCACCAAAAGAAGGTGAACGTTATTTTGCTTTATTAAAAGTGAATCAAATTAACTATGACACACCAGAAAACTCACGTAACAAGATTTTATTTGAAAACTTAACCCCATTGTTCCCAACCGAACAAATGGTGATGGAACTTGGTAATGGCACAACAGAGGATCTAACCTCTCGTGTTGTCGACCTTGTGGCACCGATTGGTAAAGGTCAGCGTTCAATTATTGTTGCACCGCCAAAAGCGGGTAAAACAATGCTTTTACAAAACATTGCTCAATCCATCGTTCGTAACAACCCAGAAGTCTTCTTGATCGTTTTACTCATTGATGAACGTCCAGAAGAAGTGACCGAGATGGAACGTACAGTTCGTGGCGAAGTTGTGGCATCAACTTTTGATGAAGCCCCTGCTCGACATGTCCAAGTTGCGGAGATGGTCATTGAGAAAGCAAAACGTCTAGTCGAGCATAAAAAGGATGTTGTGATTCTGCTTGATTCTATTACTCGTTTAGCACGTGCCTATAACACGGTTGTTCCATCATCAGGAAAAGTACTTACAGGTGGTTTGGATGCGCATGCGCTCGAACGCCCAAAACGCTTCTTTGGTGCTGCACGTAATATCGAAGAGGGTGGTTCACTGACCATTATCTCGACGGCATTGATCGAAACAGGCAGTAAAATGGATGATGTCATCTATGAAGAGTTTAAAGGTACAGGTAACCAAGAGATTACGCTCGATCGTCGTATCGCGGAAAAACGTGTCTTCCCTGCCATGAACATTAAGAAGTCTGGTACGCGCCGTGAAGAACGCTTAATGGGAGAGGATAACCTTCGTAAAGTTTGGATTTTACGTAAGCTACTTCACCCAATGGACGAACTTGCGGCGATGGAGTTCTTACTTGATCGCATGAAAGAAACCAAGACCAATGATGATTTCTTCGACCAAATGAAGCGTAAAGCTGCAAACTAGGTCTATCATCCAATGATCACAACAGCCACCTTTATGGTGGCTGTTGTGATTTGGTTGACATGCTTACACAACAGTTACAATTAGATTGTTCTTTGATAGCAAACCATTATCCATCTGATTTATATACTTAAATACAAACAAGTTCTGCTATTTCTCTCTAGAATACCGATTCACAAATGATCCTTCATAGTTATTTTCTATCAAAAAATGACCTATTTTTGTCTATTTTTGTCGTTTTGCCAGACAGAATAGTAGTAATTCATGATTTGCTTTGATAGGATAGCATCTGACTAGTTAGGCTGCTCCCTGCGTTGTTTCCTAAAATATTTAGGAATAATAAAAGCACAAACAGACTAACTCAGGTTTTTTTTAATCTCACAATTTTATGAGAGTGATGCCATGTTATTCAAAAAATTCGCTGTTATTGCTGCTGTTGCAACTACTTTAGCTTTTGTTGGTTGCTCTAAGAAAGAAGACGCTGCTGCTACTGACGCAACTGCTGCTGCTTCTGAAGCTGTAGCTGCTGCTTCTGAAGCGACTGTTGCTGCTTCTGAAGCGACTGTTGCTGCTGCTTCTGAAGTTGCTGTTGCTGCATCTGAAGTTGCTGCTCCTGCTTCTGTTGCTCAATAATCTAGTTTTAGATTAAAAAAAAGAGAACCTTTTGGTTCTCTTTTTTTATGGCTGAAGATTTATTTAAGTCAGTTAAAATTGTTTCAGACTTAAAAAAGCAGATCAATCGATCTGCTCATTTCCAACACGTTGTCTAAATTTCTGACCCGCTCTAAAGGTCACAACTCGACGAGCAGAAATCGGAATCTCCTCACCCGTCTTTGGATTACGGCCAGGGCGCTCACGCTTATCACGTAACTCGAAATTCCCGAACCCAGAGAGTTTGACTTGTTCGCCCGCAATCAATGCTTGGCTAATTTCGTCAAAAAACAATTCGACCATTTGTTTTGCTTCACGGCGATTTAAGCTCGTGAGTTCACTTAAATGGTCCGCCATATCTGCTTTTGTTAATGCTGTCATGAGGCCCTCAATGTCGCTTGATAAGTGTTTTCCAACACTTGAATAATGTTATCCATACCAGATTTGATTTCAGCATCTTCAAGCGTACGAGTTGGGTGCTGCCATAACAATGCGAAAGCTAAAGAACGCTTGCCTTGTTCGACTCCTTGCCCCGTATACACATCGAACAACCATGTAGAGTCAAGTAACTCTCCCCCAGTCTGTTCAATCATGCGCTGAATATCTTTCACCACAATCTTATCAGAGATTAAAAGCGCAATATCACGTCTAACTGATGGAAAACGTGATAATTCTGTAAAATTAGATACATAAGATTGCAAAACTGCTTGCTGATCGAGCTCAGCAACCCAAGTCGTACCCAAATCCAAATCATTTTCCAAAGATGGATGTAAACGCCCTAAATAACCGATTGACTGCCCATCGACCAGAACTTCAGCAGACTGCCCTGGATGCAACCACGCTCGCTCGGTGCGAACAAACTCAACCTTAACACGTCCAGCCGCCAAAATTTCTTCAATTTCACCTTTAAAATCAAAGAAATCCATTGCAGTCGGCTTAGCATGCCAAGATTCAGGTACCTGTGAGCCTACTGCAATCAATGCCAATGTTGGAATCTGCTTAAGGTCATGAATATTTTGCGCATTTTGATAGTCAAAACGCAAACCCAACTCAAAGAAACGAACACGATGTTGTTGACGATTCAAGTTATATTGCACACAAGGAATCAAACTAGATAACAGTGTGCTACGCATTGCCGCCAAATCACTTGAAATTGGATTCGCAAGCATGAGCGGTTGTACATTTGGATTGAGTTGTTTTTCCAATTTCGCATCAGCAAAACTAAAGCTAATCGCTTCCTGATAACCCAAAGTTGCAACACTTTGACGTAGTTGTGCAATATCAAAACCATCTTGGTACTTTTTCAACTTCACATCAATTTGTGGCAAACTGATTTGAATATTGTCATAACCATGAATACGGGCAACCTCTTCAATAAGGTCTTGATAAATCACCATATCATAACGATGCGAAGGCGGAGTCACAGACCACTGGTCTTCAGCTAAGGTCTCAACAGCACAACCAAGGCGACTCAAAGCATCCGCAATAAAATCACCTGCAACTTGATATCCTAACAATTGATCAACTTGACTTTGTTTTAACTGAATTGTTTCGCGTTTTGGCAATAATTCAACTTGTTCAGCAACCGTAATTGGACCAAATTCCCCACCAGCAAAGGCCTGAATCAACTCAGAAGCACGATGCATTGCGATCATTGGCAACTCAAAGTCAACACCGCGTTCATAGCGCTGTGATGAATCGGTATGCAAGCCAAAACGACGTGCACGACCAGCAATCGCTAAAGGTGCAAAGAACGCACTTTCAAGGAAGATATCTTGCGTATCATCCGTAACCGACGAATCTAAACCACCCATGATGCCAGCAATCGCCAATACTTTTTGATCATCAGCAATCACCATCATGTCATCTTGCAGTTCAACTTGTTGATCATTAAGCAAGGCCAGTTGTTCTTTTGGCTGAGCTTGGCGTACCTGAATCGAACCATCAATCTTCGCCAAGTCAAAGGCATGCATCGGTTGACCTAACTCAAGTAAGACATAGTTGGTGATATCGACCAAAATACTATGGCTGCGAAGACCAGAACGCGTAAGCGCTTGTTCCATCCACTCAGGCGTTGCTGCTTTTACATTTACATTTTTGATGATACGACCCAAATAGCGCGGTGTACCCTCAGTGCTAATCACTACTGATTTTTCATCTGAAATGCTTGCTGCAATGGCTTGAATTGTAGGTTCATTAACTTTGAGTTGATTAATCACGGCGATTTCACGCGCAATACCACGGATACTAAAACAGTCACCGCGGTTTGGTGTGATGCTAATATCGATTACATTGTCATCGAGTTTGAGATAGTCACGGATATTCATCCCGACAGGTGCATCAGCTGGTAACGCCAATAAACCATCAATTTTATCTTCTAAATCAATTTCAGAAGCACCGCAAAGCATACCTTGTGATTCCACACCACGTAGCTTGCCTTTTTTAATTTTAAAATCGCCAGGCAACACAGCACCAATGGTTGCTACAGGTGCTTTCATTCCTACGCAAACATTTGGCGCACCGCAAACGATCTGTAATGGCTCATCTGAACCAATATTTACTGTGGTAACACGTAAGCGATCCGCATCTGGATGTTGCTCAACCGTAACGACCTCACCCACAACAACCCCAGTAAATGGTTTGGCTACAGGCGCTAATTCATCGACCTCCAAACCAAGCATGGTGAGTTGATCAGACAGTGCTTCGCTATCAATTGAAGGGTTCACCCACGTGCGCAGCCAATTTTCACTAATTTTCATTTGTATAAACCTTTGTTAATCCTGAAATACTGTTAGGCGAATTGGCGTAAGAAACGCACGTCGTTTTGGTAGAACATACGCAAATCATTGATGCCATAACGCAACATTGCAAAACGCTCTACCCCTAAACCAAAAGCAAAGCCTTTGTATTTATCAGGATCAATACCTGCGGCACGCAGTACATTTGGATGTACCATGCCACAACCTAAAACTTCTAACCAGCGACCACGCTCGTCCATGATATCCACTTCTGCACTCGGCTCTGTGAATGGAAAATAAGAGGGACGGAAGCGTACTTTTAAGTCTTTTTCAAAGAATTCATTCAGCAGGTTAATTAATAAACCTTTTAATTCAGCAAAGCTGGTATTTTCCGCGACATACAAGCCTTCGATCTGATGGAACATCGGAGAATGCGTCTGGTCGGAGTCACAACGATAGACACGACCCGGACACACAATACGAATAGGCGGCTGATTTGTTTCCATGGTACGGATTTGCACACCCGATGTATGGGTACGAAGTAGATGTGTCGCATCAAAATAGAAAGTATCGTGCATCGCACGTGCTGGATGGTGTCCTGGAATATTTAGGGCTTCAAAGTTATGATAATCGTCTTCAACCTCAGGACCATGTGCGACTTGGAAACCCGCTTTGGTAAAGAATTGGCAAATACGCTCTTGAACTTGAGTGACAGGATGGATACTCCCCATGCGTTGACCGCGACCGGGTAAAGTAATATCAATCGTTTCACTTGCTAATTTTTTTGCAAGTTCAGCTTGTTGTAAAGTCTGTTGGCGCTCAGTCAAAGCAGCATTGATTGCTTCACGAACAGCATGGATCGCAGCACCTTGTACTTTTCGCGCTTCAGGGTCCATTTTTCCAAGTGCTTTCGACTGTTCTGCAAGCTGGCTTTTCTTCCCTGTAAATTGGACTCGTACTTGATCGAGTACAGCAAGGTCTTGAGCCGCTGCAATGGCAGCAAGCGCTTCAGTGGTCAGGGCTTCCAGTGACATAGTAACTCTCAAAGCAACAAATTATAGAAATATAATAAAACGCTATAGTTTATCAGCTTTTTATCTGTTTTTTGAAGATTAAGCCGATTGAAAAAACATATACCGCAACAATTTGATAAAATCGTCAATACCGCTAAAAAACCAAGAGTAAAAACAATGGCGCTCGATCAAATCTGGAAAGCACAATTGACGCTTGTCACCTATGGCAATGAGTTTTTACAGCAAGACTTAAATATGAATGATTGGGTTAACCATCCTATCTTTGCTCAACATCATTTGGTTTTTCGTGATTTAGCATCTCAACAGCTTTTGGCACAACATTTTCGAGTTTGGTTAGAGGCATTAAAACAACAAGGGGTGAATAAACTAAGCCTACATAATTCAACCATTCTCGATGAAGAAAGTAACCCCAATCCAAACGTTGAATTACTTCCCTACGCTCACTTTATTGTCAGTCATCAAGGCAAAAATAAAACGGCATGGATTTGCGGTCACGAACTTGCCGAATGGTACACTCATGATCATCCCTTTACCGCCCCTTCTGCGCAGCAAGTTAAACTCCGACAAGAGATCTTTTGGCGTTATCCACTCAATGAGAAACTGTCTAAAAAAATTACTTTAGATTTAAAAGATAATGATTGGCACGAAATAGAAAAGTATATTGAAAGTGAAATTTTTAATCATCAATGCGCTGAAGATTTCTTAGAACCAGAACAAGTCGACCTACCTTTTTATGGATATGAACTTGAACAGAGCCATTTAGATAAAACGGTCTTAGCTATTATTCCAACAACCTATCAAGCAGATGCCGCACACCATTTATTACACCGCATGTCTGCTTTGATTGACTTCTTACATTCGCGCTGCAATCACCCTTATACAACCCAAGGTGAAATTCTGAGTCCAGAGGAACAAATTAATTTACGCAATTTTGTTAAAAAAACCGACGATGTATTTGGTAGACTCATCAGCAAGATTGCCAATCATTATAAAAATATTGATTTTGAAATGCCGATGGAACCTTATGATCGGACTATGGATGTCCCAACCACATCGGGTCCCACAAATCTACACAAGACCAAGCACTCCAGCGTCATTAAACTGGTGCTGATCACTGTTGTAATTTGTATTTTGGCTTATTATTTTGGGCTTTAATATTCAGTGTAATCCAGCTCATCTTCGTCAATATTGATGAAGTCTGGCTCAGGGGTTTGCTCAAATTGCACTGCGCGAATATCGAAATGCTTGAGCAAACTTGCCTTTGCAACGCGATGCATCCCATCCATCACTCTACCCCTTGCGCAAAGGATAATCGGATAACTGAGATCTGCATCTCGAACTAATTGAAAATGCTCAATGATTTGCTGTGTCGTCGGATACTGATCTGGAAACCAATAGGCTTCGTTGAGTTCCTGAATATCAACCAGTTGAACTTTCTTGGCAATACACGTTTTTGTCAGCTCAACGAGCTGATGTACATCCCAAATATGTGTATCCTCGCCAACTTGTCTAAAGTGATATTGTCTACGCACGTTTTAATCCATCATTAGTTATCGAAAATACCACTTCGCCAGAATCTGAAACCATTTCTGGTTGGCGGACACTAACCACACCACTCATCGTCTTAGCCATACTCTTAATTATATTATATGGTTTATTTTTATTGATTCAGAGATATGAGATTGCCAAGTTTTTATTGCTTATTACCACAATTTTGTCGGTACTAATAATTATAGGAAGGAAATAAAAAAGACCGCTAAAAAGCGGTCTTTTTTGAATCTCTAAGCTTATGCAGCTAATGCACCTTTAGCTTTTTCAGCTAAAGCAGCAAATGCAACTGCATCATGCATAGCGATGTCAGCTAATACACGACGGTCGATGATTACTTGAGCTTTTTTCAAGCCATCAATCATGCGGCTATAAGACAAACCGTTAAGACGAGCACCAGCATTGATACGCGCAATCCATAAAGCACGGAATTGACGTTTCTTCTGACGGCGGTCACGGTAAGCATATTGACCAGCTTTGATTACTGCTTGGAACGCTACGCGATAAACGCGTGAACGAGCACCATAGTAACCTTTAGCGCGAGCAAGAATTTTTTTGTGACGACGATGCGCCACTACACCACGTTTTACACGAGCCATTTATAATCTCCTTAGATGTATGGGCACATACGACGAACTGATGCAACATCACTTACGTGAACCATTACACAGCCGCGCAATTGACGAATACGCTTAGCAGATTTTTTGGTCAAAATGTGGCGTTTGAACGCTTGTTTACGCTTAATACCGTTAGCAGTCGCTTTAAAGCGTTTAGCTGCACCACGGCGAGTTTTCATCTTAGGCATAACAACCTCTTTTGAACACCTGTTCGGAACGTTTGCACCATTGCAAAAACGACCTGCAGGTAAGGGAGGCAGTATCATATAGTATTTTTGCTTAAAACTAAAGCAAAAATTATGGGTTCAAAGCTGAACATTCGAGAGCATTTACAGATTTGATAAAGTCCTCAAAATTCCACTCAATAACCTTAGGGACTAAGATATTCAGCTAAACAACCCGATATATAGCGCATACATAAATAGATAACGCCCGCCTTTGGCAATCGTCACAATCAATAAAAACCGTCCAAACCTTTCTTTCATTATGCCTGAAATCAAGGTGATGGGATCACCAATCACAGGCACCCAACTCAAAAGTAAGGAATAAAAACCATATTTATGATAAATCTGCTGGGCTTGTTCTAAACGAGGCTTAGAAACGGGAAACCATTTTTTATCTTTAAAATGTTCTATTTTTAGCCCCAACCACCAATTCACACATGAACCTAGTACATTACCAATGGTTGCTACGAGAAGTAAATAAAAGGGATTTGAAAGACCTTGTATCAACAGCGTCATTAAGACTGCTTCTGACTGCAACGGGAGTAACGTTGCTGCTCCAAAAGCAGAGAGGAATAATAAAAAATAGGACATCAGTGTGTAGAGGCACTCAAACAAAGATCAAAACAATGTCCAGACAATACCATCTAAAACTATTCAATCAAAGCGAGTTTATCCCACACCTGTTGAAGTTTCTCCTGATTCATCTCAATCTGAAAAACAGTTTTTATTGTTTCCTCAAAATCATTAAAAGTGGATAGAATTTTTTTATCTGACTTCTGTTTAGCATGTATTCTTAATACACGATCCTTTAACGTCATTCTGGCATCCGAATTGGCAGTGAACAACATCAAATGCTGTGTAAACATGGATTCCGGGGATGTTGATATATACCAATTTGCAATCATAGCATCGGCTGGGGCAATCTTTTGCTCAGGATTAATGGCATAGACATTAACCCATTCATCAAGCAGAAAAACTTGCAACATATATTTCATATCCGTCAGCAGTGAAGTATCGATTCCACACGCTGCAATATCAACGAATCTGAAAGGCTCTAATGGCGTTGGCTGCATTTCCCCGATGCGATCTAAAGATAGAATTGTTGTCGGTGTCATGCCACCAAACCCTGGATCATATAAAAATAATTGTTGATCAAGTCGAACCAGTGTTACCAAGTGCGTCCGGACTGGTACAGTTGTTGGGATACCTTGATAATAAACTCGACCTAATACGTTATAGGCTTCATATCCCAATTCAGTTAACGCGATTTTGGTTAAAGAACTATGCTCTAAACAATACCCTTCCCGATTTTCAATTAATAACTTCTGAACAAGTCGATCAGGTTCTAATGAAACTTCTTCTCCCAAAAAAGAAGCAATATTACCAAAAGGAATGTGCTGCACATGCAAGCTTAATAATGTCTTTAGATTATCCTGCGTCGGTGTGAAGTCCCCTTCAAAACCAAGCTTATTTAAATAACGTGTTGAAATTATTTGCTTCATGACTGACTATACTTTTTTATGATTAAACTATCCTATAATGATCAAGCCAATTTTAGTTTAAAAATTACACAACTATAAAAGAGTCATTCACACCCTGATTAGAACATTCTTTTTGAAATGTCTAATTCTTCATCCGAGCTGTCTTAGATCGAAAAACATAAGTAAGGATTGAGAAAAGAAATGGGGAAATAAAAGCCATCCAGAAGGTGAGATCTGAGGTTACAATTTCTTGGTACAAGGTGAGTTGAGTATCCCCATCTGAAACTGCCGCCCAGTCAATGGATACCGTATGATAAAGATAAGTTCTGAACAATAACGTCAGGCTTAAAAAGCCCACGAAAAGCCAAGTGCTATAATATGAGTTTCTAGTTTCCACCTGCACCCAAGCAAATAACATAGAAAATAAAAGCCCTAAAACACCAATCAAAGCAAAAACCAAGATCGCTAAATGAGTCTCTGAATATAGCTTTTGCAGCTGAGCGCAAAGGATTGCTGTGATGAAAAGCAATCCCATTGCAATTGCCCAATGCTTAAAATAGCTGTGCCTTCCCATGCCCTGATTCATCCAACTTTTATTGACAAGGCTTTTTGGATCGCAGGACGAGCGGTTAAACGCTCAATATAATCTTTCACATAAGGATAATCTTCAAGCTCAATCCCTTGCCATTCGTAACGTAATGCCCAAGGTAAAATCGCCATATCCGCAATAGAGTATTCGCCAGCAACAAATTTTTGTCCAACCAACTGTTTATTCAACACCCCATAGAGACGTTTGGTTTCATTGACATAACGATCAATCGCATAGGGAATACGCTCAGCAGCAAACTTATTAAAATGATGATTCTGACCAAGCATTGGCCCGAATCCACCCATTTGCCACATCAGCCATTGCTCAACTTCGACACGTTCTTGCTCATCACTTGGGTAGAATAATCCAGTCTTACGACCTAGATATTGCAAAATTGCACCAGACTCAAATACAGAAATCGATTCGCCACGTGGTCCATTCTGATCAACAATCGCAGGAATTTTATTATTCGGAGAGATTCTTAAAAAGTCAGGCTGAAACTGATCATTCTCTAAAATATTGATAGGGAAAATTTGATATGCAAGTCCCATTTCTTCTAAAGCAATTGTTATTTTATGCCCATTGGGTGTACCCCAATAATATAAGTCAATCATTTATATTATCCTATTCATCATTATCATGACTGTTTATCGCGTTATAGCATATTTAATCAGCGCTTCGTATTATTCCAATACGAAACAAAACAATAAAATACACCTTTTCAATGGGCTGGTGAAAGGAAAATTACTGGCTTGCCAAGTATGCTTTGGCTTTTTCACCTAAAAATCGTCGTCCTGCATTTTCACCATTAATCCATTCTTCCACTGTAAATAAGTCAAACAATCCAACTTTAACTAAAGTTGGAATAGCTAGTACTAATTCCTGCTCGACCTCACCACGCGCACCCGCATTATATAAACTAATGTTATGCAACATGGTTGCCACAGTTCCTGTTTGAACCTGACTACCATCTTTTAATCTGACTTGCGGCAGAACCTCTCCATCCTGTACCACTTTTTGATTTATTTCAGATAATTCATGTGTACCATTTATTGTAGACATTCGCATGTGCCCCTATAAAAATAGTTTAATATTCAAGTAAATTTAACATGATATTTAATGATGCACGCGACTGCATTTAAAAAAATTGCAAAAAAAAGCACCGCTTATTGCGGTGCTTTTTTATCAAGAAAAATTACTTTTTCTTTTTCGGGCCTAATAACATGCCCATTTGACGGCCTTCCATTTTTGGTGCTTGTTCAATGACACCAAAATCAGCCACATCAGCTTCAATTTTTTGCAACTGAACCAAACCAAGCTGTTGATGTGCCATCTCACGACCACGGAAACGCAAGGTGATTTTCACTTTATTTCCTTCTTCAAGGAAACGTAAAATTGCACGCAATTTTATCTGATAATCACCCACATCCGTTGCAGGACGTAACTTGATTTCTTTCACTTGCACTTGATGCTGTTTCTTCTTCGCATCTTTTTGCTTTTGCTTTAGGTCAAACAAGTGCTTGTTGTAATCCATGATTTTACAAACAGGTGGTTCTGCATTAGCAACAATCTCAACAAGGTCAAGATGCGCTTCTTCAGCAGCACGCAACGCTTCAGTTAATGAAACGACCCCTTTTTGTTCACCATCAGCTGCGACAAGACGTACTTCTTTTGCACGAATCTCATCGTTAATGGCAGGACGGTTACTTTTAGCACCTTGTTGTTGGTTACGGTCAGGCTGTTTAATCTTTATTACTCCACAATGTACCGGCCACGTTCGGCGACGGCAGATTTCACTAAGTCAACAAATGCATCGATTGACATAGTACCTAAATTTTTTCCTGAGCGAGTACGCACATTTACGGTACCTTCTTCAACTTCTCGATCACCAAGAACCAAAAGATAAGGAATACGCTCTAGGGTACGCTCACGAATCTTAAATCCGATTTTTTCATTTCTCAAGTCAGAAATAGTACGAAGACCATTTTCTTTGAGTTTTGCAACCACTTGTTCGCATGCTTCAGCTTGTGAATCGGTAATATTCATTACACAAGCTTGAATAGGAGCAAGCCAAGGTGGCATGAAACCAGCGTAGTGTTCAATTAGTATACCAATAAAACGCTCAAAACTGCCAAGAATTGCGCGATGCAACATAACAGGTTGATCACGATCGTTATCTTCTGTGACATAAGAGGCATCTAAACGAATCGGCAAGTTGAAATCACACTGGATTGTACCGCATTGCCATACACGACCTAAGCAATCTTTCAATGAAAATTCAATTTTTGGACCATAAAATGCCCCTTCACCAGGTTGCAAGTCCCAAGCCAAGCCAGCATCATCCAGTGCATCTGCCAAAGATTTCTCAGCGATGTCCCAAAGTGCATCATCACCCACACGCTTTTCTGGACGTGTTGATAACTTCATTTGTACTTCTTCAAAGCCAAAATCTTTATAAACATCTAAAGTCAGTTTAATAAAGTCAGCGACTTCCTTACCAATTTGTTCTTTGGTACAGAAAATATGGGCGTCGTCTTGCGTAAATCCTCGAACACGCATAATACCGTGTAAAGAACCCGATGGCTCATTACGGTGACAAGAACCAAACTCAGCCAAACGAATTGGTAAATCACGGTAAGATTTTAAGCCTTGGTTAAAGACCTGTACGTGACATGGACAGTTCATTGGCTTCACTGCATAGTTACGACTTTCTGAGTGCGTCGTAAACATGTTTTCAGCATAGTTTGCCGCATGTCCAGATTTTTCCCACAAGCTAAAATCAACAATTTGTGGTGTCTTGATCTCTTGGTAACCGTTGTCTTGCTGAACTTTACGCATGTATTGTTCAAGCACTTGGTAAATAGTCCAGCCGTTCGGATGCCAGAACACCATACCCGGTGCTTCTTCTTGCATGTGGAACAAGTCTAGAGCTTTACCAATTTTACGATGGTCACGCTTTTCAGCTTCTTCAATACGTTTAATATATGCAGCTAACTGTTTCTTATCAGCCCAAGCTGTACCATAGATACGTTGTAGCTGTTCATTTTTCGCATCACCACGCCAGTAAGCACCAGAGATTTTAGTGAGCTTGAATGATTTTAAAAATTTAGTGTTTGGTACGTGCGGACCACGGCACATATCCAAATAATCTTGATGATAGTACAAGCCCATTTGCGTTTCATTTGGCATGTCTGAGATCAAGCGTAATTTGTATTCTTCGCCACGTGCGGTGAACTCAGCAATCACTTCATCACGTGGCGTCATTTTCTTAATAACGTCGTAATCTTGATCGATGAGCTGTTTCATGCGCGCTTCAATCGCAGCCATATCATCCAAAGTAAAAGGACGTGGCATCCAGATATCGTAGTAAAAGCCTTCTTCAATAACAGGGCCAATTACCATTTTCGCTTCTGGGAACAATTGCTTAACCGCATGTCCAACGAGGTGTGCGCATGAATGACGAATGATTTCTAAACCATCTTCATCTTTAGGTGTAATAATTTGAACTGTTGCATCTTCTGTGATGAGATCAGAAGCATCCACCAAACGATCATTGATACGTCCCGCAACGGTATTTTTTGCAAGACCAGGCCCAATACTTTGAGCAAGTTCCATCACGGATATCGGCTGATCAAATTGTTTCTGATCACCATTTGGTAAAGTAATGATTGGCATAATAAAATCCTTAAGGAGTGATGCCCTCTACGAAGGAGCATATCACCGCGAGATTATGTATTGAGGTAAACCCCAAAAGATAAAAAACGGCGGATAAAAAGTATCGAAGATTTTACACAGGTTTAGGCTAGGATGAAACCTTTGTGTCATAAAAACCCAAGTTCATTCAAGGTTTTCTCTCAGACTAAAGCCTAAATGATTTAGATTGAACTAAACACTATGTTGATCTAGTTAAAGATGACAATAACATTCACGGAGCAATACACATGGTTAGTGCATATGATGAGTTACCACAAACACCCGCAAACTTCGTAGCCTTATCACCATTAGGCTATTTAGAGCGTGCCGCTTATATTTATCCAGATCAAGCTGCGATTATTCATGGTGAACGTCATATTACATGGAAACAAACCTATCAACGCTGCCGTCAATTCGCCCATCAACTCGAAAAATTAGGCATTCAGAAAAATGATACCGTCTCGGTGTTATTACCCAATATTCCGGCCATGATTGAAGCACATTTTGCTGTACCGATGGTCGGTGCGGTTTTAAATACCTTAAACACTCGCCTTGATGCAAAAACCATTGCCTTTATGCTTGAACATGCTGAGGCAAAAGTCCTATTGGTCGATCCAGAATTTCGCCCAATCGCTGAAGAAGCACTTGCACTTATTGCACAAGAAATTATTGTAATTGACGTATTTGATGCCGAATTCGATGGTGAGCAAATTGCCATTGGACAATACGAATACGAATCTTGGATCGCCCAAGGTGATCCTGAGTTTGAATGGCATTTACCTCAAGATGAATGGGATGCGATCAGCCTAAATTACACCTCAGGCACAACGGGTAATCCAAAAGGTGTGGTCTATCACCATCGAGGAGCCTACCTCAATGCTGCGAGTAATATTTTAGCTTGTGGCATGAAACCACGGGCGGTGTATCTATGGACACTCCCCCTATTTCACTGCAATGGTTGGTGTTTTGCATGGTCAATTGCAGCCAGTGGTGGTACTAATATTTGCTTACGTCGTGTTGATCCAACGCTGGTCTTTAAATATATCGCCAAGCATAAAGTTGATTATTTCTGTGGTGCGCCGATTGTGTTATCCATGTTGATCAATGCACCTCAAGAACAAAAAATAGCATTTGAACACCATGTTGAAGTCATGGTCGCTGGTGCCGCCCCTCCCGTTGCCATCATTGAAGGGATGCATCATATCGGCATCAATGTCAATCATGTGTATGGTTTAACTGAGACCTATGGCCCTTCGGCACTTTGCGCGACGCAAGCAGGCTGGAGTGATTTATCTATTCAGGAACAAGCTCAGCTTCATTCCCGTCAAGGTGTGCCATATCCGTTGCAAGACAGTATGCGTGTACTTGATCCCGAGACCATGCAACCTGTACCGAATGATGGTCAAACTATGGGAGAAATTATGTTCCGTGGCAATATCGTCATGAAAGGTTATTTGAAAAACCCTCAAGCAACGGAAGAGGCATTTAAAGGGGGCTGGTTCCATACCGGTGACTTAGCCGTCTGTCATCCGGATGGCTATGCCAAAATTACCGACCGCTCTAAAGATATTATCATTTCAGGTGGCGAAAATATTTCATCTTTAGAAGTTGAGGATGTGCTCTATCGCCACCCCGCAGTACTCACTGCAGCTGTGGTGGCAAAGCCAGATCCTCGCTGGCAAGAAGTACCATGTGCATTTATTGAATTAAAACAAGGCGCATCTACGTCAACAGAAGAGATCATTGCCCACTGTCACAAAGAGCTCGCTCGCTTTAAAGTTCCTAAAGATATCGTGATTACTGAAATTCCAAAAACATCGACAGGTAAATTACAGAAATTTATTTTACGCGAGTGGGCTAAACAACGTGCGTCAGGTGAGTTTGGAAATTAATCCCAAAAAAAAGAAGTTTCCAAGGAAACTTCTTTTTAGTCTTTAGCCTTGTTCAGATAACAACGCCACTTGCTGTACATAATTCACTAATTTAAGCTTAGAGGCTGCTAGCTCATCTTCACTCACTTCTCGTTTAATATCACGATGGATCCGCAGTACATGCTGGCGTAAGGTATGGCGTTCAGACGCATTATACACTTTACTAAATTCATTAATAATTGGATCACCCTGATCAATCATACGATCGACCCAACGTAACAACTGTGCTTGTTTCTTCGCACCTTGTTGTGGGGTTAGATAAGATAAAATCGTTGTTTCATTTTCATTGCGCAATAATTTACCAATTCGTAGAAACTGACGACGTTTTGCTTCATATGAACTAATCGTTTGTACATCAAGCAGTGCATCAATTAAACGCTCATCGACAGGCAATTTTTGAATCTGTTTTGGATTCAATTGAGCCAGTTGTTCACCCAAAGCAGCCATGCGCTGTACTGCTTTTTTTTGCTCAGTTCTACTTGCACGCCCTTCTAATGACTCAAAATCTTCATCGGTATAACGCTGCTGGGTACGACGTGACACTATTACTCTGCCTCATAAAATTTTGCTGCGAACAGCGATTGAATTTCTTCCAGTGCCTTTTCTTCATCGGCACCTTCAATGACTAATCTTAATGTGGTGCCCTTACCAGCGCCCAACATCAACAACGACATAATATTTTTTGCATCAACCAACTTATCGCCCTTACCAATTTGGATAGAAGAACGAAACTTCGTCGTCACCTCAATAAGTTTACCAGATGCGCGCGCGTGTAAGCCGAGTTTATTAATTACATCAATCGTTGTGTCTATCATGACCAGTGCTTCATTTCTCTATGTAAGATTTGGACAGCCCATTTTGCCTCAAGGGCTTGTTTGAGTCTATCCACAATATAAACTGAACGATGCTGCCCGCCAGTACATCCCACTGAAATGGTCATATAGTGGCGATGCCCCTCTGCAAAGGCAGGCAACCATTTATCTAAGAAAGCATAAATATCTTCAAACATTTCATTGGTTTGCTGACTACTTTCTAAAAAAAGGCGTACTGGCTCATCCAAGCCAGAAAAACGACGTAATTCTAAATCCCAATGCGGGTTAGGTAAATGACGTACATCAAATACATAATCAGCATCCAGTGGAATACCGTGCTTATAACCAAAGGACTGTAAAATAACAATCAAATTGTTCGATTGCCCAAGTTTAGACAACAAAATATGCTTTAAATCATGGACACTTTTATCCGAGGTATCAATATGCACTGTAGAGCGGAATTGTATCGGAATTAACAGTTGTTTTTCTTCCTGTATACATTGCAACAGGCTATTAAAACGATTGGCCAATGGATGCGGTCTTCGTGATGCACTAAAACGCGCAATCAGATTTTGATCTTGTGTGGTTAAGTAAATAATATCCACTGAACCATGTTTTTGTAATTGGTCAAAAACTTGATCAAAGTCTCGCATATCGGCACGAGTACTTCGCACATCAACACCTAAAGCGAGTTGTTCCAGATTATTTTCACGATCCAGTTTGGCTACAATTTCAGGCAACAATGCCAAAGGTAAGTTATCTATACAATAATATCCCAGATCTTCAAGCACTTGTAATGCAGAGGATTTCCCTGAGCCAGATTGTCCTGTGACGATAAGAATACGCTTCATGGCATTTTGCCCTTTTTATTTTTCAAGTTCTAAGTTTTAAAATGTATTTGTAAATTATCAATCAACCGCGTTGAACCTAGTTTTGCAGCAATAAATAAAACCAAATCTTGGTCAAATTGTTCAATAGGTTGCAAGTTGGTTTGTCGAGCTTCCACATAATCCACAATGAACCCTGCGTGTGTCAATTGAGCGGAGACATTTGCTAACACTTGTGAAAGTGCTTGTCCCTCATGCAATTGTTGCTCAGCTTGTTTTAACGATTGATAAATTGTAGGTGCAACAGCTCGTTGTTGTTCAGACAAATATCCATTGCGTGAACTTAGCGCCAAGCCATCTTCAGCACGCACAATCGGCACACCAATGACTTCAAGTGGCATGTTTAAGTCTTGAACCAACTGACGAATCACAGCCAACTGCTGATAGTCTTTTTCACCAAAAAAGGCATAATCAGGTTGCACAATATTGAACAACTTAGTGACCACCACAGCGACCCCATCAAAATGGCCTGGGCGTGACTGACCGCATAAATCTTCGGTGATTTGATTCACACGAATATTGGTCAAACGAGGATGCTTACCATACATTTGCTCAACAGAAGGTGCAAAAATAATATCGCAACCCACATCTGCCAATAACCGACTATCTTGCTCTAAAGTACGCGGATAACTATCAAAATCTTCGCCCACACCAAATTGAATTGGATTGACGAAAATACTGACCACCACCACATCACAGATCTTTTTTGCAGCGCGCACTAAAGTCAAATGACCTTCGTGCAAATTTCCCATCGTCGGTACGAAACCTATCATTTTTTTTGTACTGCGTGCAGGTGCAAGCGACGCAGTTAAGCCTTGTATCGTTGTTTCTGTTTTCATGAATCAAAGCTCAACTTGGAAAGTATGTTCTTTTGCAGGGAAAGACTGATCTTGAACTGCAGCATGATACGCTTTAAATGCATCTAAAATAGCAGTTTCACCGGCCTGCTCTTTCATAAAATTACGAACAAAACGTGCAACACGCCCAAAAGTTAAGCCCAACATGTCTTGTGCAACGAGCACTTGTCCATCGGTTTCATTACCTGCACCAATCCCAATCACAGGTGTATTTGGGAATAATTCAGCAATTTCTTTACCGAGTTGTGCAGGAACACATTCGAGTAATAAAACAGCTGCACCAGCATCCACAACCGCTTGGCAGTCAGCAATCAATTGATCTGCCGCTTCGCGCGTTCTCGCTTGAAGCTTATAACCACCAAATACATGTACAGATTGTGGCGTTAAGCCCAAATGTACACAGACAGGAACGCCGTTACGGGTCAAGACTTGAACCAACTCACTCAGCCAAGCACCACCTTCAATCTTGATCATTTGCGCGCCAACTTGCATGACTGCTCTGGCATTTTTCAAACCATCTTCAACGGTCGCATAGCTCATAAATGGCAAATCAGTCATGATTAAGGCATGCGAATTACCACGACGTACCGCCGCAGTATGGTAAGCCATATCTTCCACTGTGACAGGAAGGGTTGAATCTCTTCCTTGAATCGCCATCCCTAGAGAATCACCGATTAAAATCGTATCAATTTCAGCCAATTCCATTGCTTTCGCCATACTTGCATCGTAGCAAGTTAGGCAAGAAAACTTGCGTCCTTCGGCTTTAAACTTTCTTAAGTCACTTAGACTAATCATGATGATGTCCTCTACAGGCATTTCCAGAACAAAATAATCTTAAGCGTTTGCCCAAGACTGATTTGCGATTACAATCAAGTTTGCTTGCTGTACCAGTTCTAAATCTTTTAACGGATGACCATTTAACTGTAAATCGGCATCTAAATCTAATAAAGGAATAACCACAAAATCACGCTCAAGAATCCCTGCGTGAGGTACAGTCAAACGCTCATTATGTATTTGCTCTTGACCATAAATCAGTAAGTCTAGATCAAGGGTACGTTCGCCCCAACGACGTAAACGTACACGCCCTGCTTCTTGCTCAAAGTGTTGTAATTGATCCAATAAAGCCAGAGGCGCAAGTGTGGTATCCAGTTGAACAACCGCGTTTAAGAAATTGGGTTGATCTTGAGGTCCCATCGGTGGACTTTGATAGAGCTTGGAAACCTGTACGGGACCTAAAGTCGCGAGTTTCGCAACAGCTTCTTTTAAAATCTGTTGCGAATCACCTAAATTACTTCCAAGACCAATAAAAGTGCGAATTGTCATTGCGTTGGTCCAAATACCACTTGGCTCAAATCACGTTGAACACGCTTACGCTTGAGAATCGGATGATCTGCATGAATCTTATGCGGGTCCATCGTTGCTTTTTCAGCGAATCGACTCGTAGATTCAGGTGCTCTCACACGTTCTTTCTTCGCACGACGATTTCTTGGTTCTGGCTCATTGACTAAAGGTTCGATTTCAGTAACTTTAATATCATCCGCATCAGCAACCTTGCGACGAGTTCGGGTGCGCTGACGATTGTACTGACGAATTGCCGCTTCTTTTTGATCAGCTGACATTTCTTGGTAGTTTTCCCACCAAACACCCATACCTTCAGTTTGGGTATCGCCAGATTTCTCACGAAGTAACAAGAAATCAAATCCAGCACGGAAGCGTGCATGCCCAGCCAAAGCTTCTATTTGCTGTGGTTTTGGATTCAACAAACGCGTTTGCATTTCCCAAACTTCACGGATAAAAGTTTCAGCAAAGCGTGGAATAATCGTTCGCGTTGCTTGACGCTTCAACACATCGAGTCCAGCTTGAGCACGTGCTTCAGCAGGAACAATCCCTTTATTTAAATAAAAGTCACAGCGCTCTAGAAAGGGTTTCCATAGTAATACTGCATAAAAGAATGCAGGATTGATGGTTTTCCCAATTTGAATCCGTTGATCGGTATTTCGAGCCGCACGCTCTATAAATGCGGTGATATTCGGTGGAATTTCGGCAAATAACTGCTTCCATACACCAAAATCAATCAACATTGGTAACACACGTGTTAAGTGACCCATGGTAAAGAGCTTTTGCGATTCATCATATAAACGATGTGGCGAAACATCACGCAATAGCTGCGTCATGTCTGGATTAAATACATCGAGAATCGATTGATCAATTTGAAAATTCAGTTTTGCTGCAAAACGCAATGCTCGCAACATACGTACTGGATCTTCTTCAAAACGCTGCGCAGGTTCACCGAGGAAACGTAAGCTACGTGATTTAACATCCTCAACAGCACGGCAGAAATCCAGCACGATGCCTTGTCGAGGTTGATAATACAAAGTATTGATTGAGAAATCTCGACGCGCGAAATCCTGCTCAATCGTTCCCCAATTATTATCACGAAGAATCATACCAGATGCACTGGTGACTGCTTTTTTAGGGGGTGCACGGAACGTCGCAACTTCAATAAGCTCGCGACCAGAATAAACATGTGCTAATTCGAAACGTCGCCCAATAATACGGCAACGTCGACCAAAAACTTCTTTCACTTGAGCGGGTGTTGCATCAGTAACTGCATCAAAATCCTTCGGATTAAGACCTAACATCAAGTCACGAACACCACCGCCCACAATATATGCCTCATAACCTGCTTTAGTCAGGCTATCAATCACATCTAATATTGAGGAAGGAAGTTGAGTTGTGGATAAACCACATTTTGACGCACGCAAAGTTTGCAAAAGACACTGTCTCCTACGTCAGGACGTAAATAACAATTTGTCGCTAATCATAGCTCTAACACACACAAAGGGCAATTTATTCTGTTGAAGATTCAATAGATCGATGCGTTTAATGTGTGATTTCATAACAAAACCTCTTTTAAAGCACCAGTCTTGCTTTATTCTTTTCAAGTAACTTTGGTCCTATTCCTTTTACATTCATCAGTTCATCCACCATTTTAAAACCACCATTCTTTTGACGATACTCAACTATGGCTTGCGCCTTTTTCTCCCCGACACCAGCTAAAGTTTGCAACTGCTGTAAGTTCGCCTGATTTAAACTAATTTTATCACCGCGAATATTTACAGAAGATGAAACTTGCTTAGTTGTTTGCTGCTGCGTAGGTCGTGATAGATAATAGTTATTGTTAGGCTGACTCGCCAATTGTTGATCACGTGTTTGCTGCTTCGCTTTCCATTTTTCATAGGATTGATCAAACTGCTGTGCATGAATACTCGGTACCAAACCCAAGCATAAAACGATGCACAAAAAAATATTATGTTTGCTGCTGAGTTGCGGCAAATTCATTGGATGTCCCCTGAAGTTTTAATTGTCGTTTTGCTTGCTCCCATAGTTCGTCCATTTCCGTCAAACTCATTTCTTGCAAGTCTTTATGTTGCCGTTGTGCCTGTTGTTCAATAAATGCAAAGCGATGTCTAAATTTATGAATCGTTGCCAACAGTGCTGTTTCACTCGACAGCCCAAGTTTACGTCCTACATTGATCAAAGAAAATAGACAGTCACCAAATTCCTCTTCTATTTCATCGGCTTTTTGGTTTTTTATCGCTTGCTGTAACTCTGCCAACTCCTCATCCAATTTTTCATAGGCATCTTCTACTGTTTCAAAGTCAAAACCGAGTTGTGCTGCTTTGTGCTGGATTTCATGAGCCTGCACCAGTGCAGGTGCATGTTTGATCTCGTCTAAACGCGACTGAGTTTTGCCCTGTTTCTCTTGCTGCTTAATTTGTTTCCATAACGCACTGACTTGTTCGGAACTTAGATTTTGAAATTTCTCAGCTTGAAATACATGCGGATGACGGCGAATGAGTTTCTCACTGATCGCATCCACAACATCTTGAAAATTAAAAGCACCTTGTTCACTAAACATTTGTGATTGAAACACCACTTGCAGTAACAAGTCTCCGAGTTCATTGCGGATTTCATCTAAATCCCCCACTCGAATCGCAGCTTCAACCTCATAAGCCTCTTCAATGGCATAACGCGTCAAACTGCTTGGTGTTTGTTGTTGATCCCATGGACATTTTTCTCGTAACTGTTGCATGATTTCTAATAACTTTTCCATGATGATCTCCCAAACCTAATACAGCCAAATTGTTGCAGCATAAAGCAGCTTATGCGTAATATACACCCACTCAAGAAATATCAATATAAAGGAAAGCCATGCAATATAGCGTTTTTATCACTGGGGCAGCGCAAGGAATCGGCGCGGAAATCGCTCGACTTTTTCATCAAAAGGGCTTCAAAGTCGGAATCTATGATATCAATGAACAACAGGCCCAAGCTTTAGCTCAAGAACTTGGGGAAAATGCTAAAGCGGGATATCTAGATGTGAGCAATGATCGCCAATGGCAAATCGCGCTACAAGAGTTTCAACACTGGGCAGGTGAACTGAATATTTTAATCAATAATGCTGGAATTTTATATTCTGGTGCGTTTGAACAAACTTCAATTCAATCACACCAGCGTACGATGGATATTAATATCAAAGGGGTTTTAAACGGCTGTTATACTGCTTTTCCATATCTTAAAAATGCCAGTTTTGCTCGCGTGATTAATCTCTCTTCAGCGTCTGCGATTTATGGTCAAGCTGATTTAGCATCCTATTCTGCCAGTAAATTTGCAGTGCGTGGCTTAACCGAGGCACTCGATGTAGAGTGGAAAAAATATAATATCCGAGTCTTGGATGTCATGCCTTTGTTTGTGCAAACCAATATGGTGAAAGACATGAATGCAGGGAGTATTCAAAATATTGGCGTGGATTTAACCCCTGCCGATGTTGCAAAGCAGGTCCTGTATTTAGCACAACAAAAAGATCACGTACTGCTCCCAACACATACGCCTGTCGGAATTAAAACCAAACTCCTGTATCAACTATCTAGTATTAGTCCACAATTTCTAAATCGGCTCAGCAATTTATTATTATCTAGACAAAACAAACCATTTTAATCACATTATTAGACCTCTTTCATCATTAATTGCATCCTCCTTGTATTTCTCCATACTGGAGAAGTAAAATAGATTTATGAAGGAGGTTTATTATTTCAAATAAAATATAAAGAGGCTGAGTTTGATAATACCACCCCACATTTAGTTGAACTTTCACGTAAAATCAAAAAACACCAATAAAATCCAGAGAAAAAACAAACAATCATCATTAAAAAAAATAATAAACAAGTCAAAAAACTCAAGACAAAAACAAATTAAACAATATAAATCAATTGGATAAAACAAAAATTTTTTAAAAAGGATATAGTTAATAAAAATAAAATTAACTTTTATGACGCAGTAGACAGACAATTCTTTAAAAAAAGTATTAAAAAATCGTGACATTTAAAAATATTTTAAATAGAATCCACCCGCCATACTCATCTTGGCCATTTAACCGAAAACTTTTAAAGTGTTTATAATATGAAAAAACTATTAGTTTTAACTGCTGCTGCAACCCTTTCTTTTTCTACTTTTGCAGCAACTGAGGGTAAACCTTTCTCTACAACTGAATTAAGAGCGATGGACTGCCCAACGCTTTCTGTTGAGCAAGCCAATGCAAAACGTGAACTCGCTGCCGCAGAAAAAAATATTGCCAACATTAATGCTAACGCTCAAGCACCAGGTAAAGCAATTAGCAAATGGGCTGGTGTTGCAGGCGGTGCATTAGCTGCATTTGGCGGTAACTCTGAGAAAACAGCGAAAGCAAGTCAAATTGCAAATAATATTGCAGGTGAAGACGATACTTCTGATGTAAACAACCTTTCTGCTCAAGAAGCAATTAAAGTTAAGGCTCAAACTAATATTGATAATATTGCCACTTATCAAAAAAGCAAAAAATGCAAAATCTAATATAAATATTATGTTCAGATAAATCTGATCATTCATATTTATTGATCGCAAATATAATAAAACCCGCTTAAGCGGGTTTTATTATGATCCAACAATATTTAACTGCCTTGAACCAAACGTCTTGCACTAATAATCCCTGGTTGTTGCTCTAAACGAGCCAACAAACGAGAGAGTTGTGCTAAACCTTTGACTTCAATTAGCAACTTCATATTGGCAATACCATCGGATTCAGAAATTGTATTGACCTGACGAATATTGATTTGATCAGAAAAAATCACTTGGGTTAAATCTTTGAGCAAACCACGGCGATCATAAGCCTCAACCACGATCTGAACACTCTGACCACGGGTTGGCTGCATTTCCCAATCCGCTTCTACTGCACGCTCAGGCTCTAGCCCTGTCATCCGTATATAATCCGTACAAGCGACCTTATGGATGCTCACACCACGATTTAAAGTGATATAGCCGCCAATCGACTCGCCATGTACAGGCTGACAACATTGAGCAATGTGTAGTTCCACATTATCCAAACCATCAATCAAGATTCCATGTGCAGACAAAGTATGACTAGCACGCGGATTTAATGCTGGCTTCAACACCAACTCAGGTTCATCTTGATCCAAATGCATCTGACGATTCACTTGGTTAATCAGCGCATGCAGACTAATGTCCCCACTGACCAATGCAACCAAAATATCATCACCAGATTTTAGATTAAAATGAGATGAATAATCTTTTAAATCAATACTTTTTGGGTGAATCGCCAGCCGTGCAAGCTCCTTGTTCAGCAGCTCTCGTCCCACTTCGATATTCTTACTACGATCTTGTTGTCTAAACCAGTGACGTAGCTTGTCTCGTGCGCGCGAAGTTTTGATATAACCTAAGGAATTTACCAACCAATCACGGTTTGGCTCTCGATCTTTCTTGGTTAAAATCTCAACCTGTTCACCCGTTTTTAAGGTATAGGTTAATGGCACATAACGCTGATTTACCCGTGCGGCATAGCATTTGTTCCCCACCTCAGTATGCACATGATATGCAAAGTCGAGAACCGTTGAACCACGCGCTAACTCCTTAATATCACCATCACGACTAAACACATAAATCTTTTCAAAATTCTCAAAATCTTGAATCTGATCTATACCATTTGACTCATCGTCTTCGCCATGTGGTGTGGTTTCAGTACGTTCCTGATAATGCTCAAGTACTGCACGCAATGAATGCAAGCGATCATTAAAAGAATGATCGGTATTTTTTGCACCTTCTTTATAGTTAAAGTGCGAGCAAACCCCGAGTTCAGCTTCTTCGTGCATCTCAAAAGTACGAATTTGCACTTCTAGAGATTTATTCTCTGCAATGACTGCCGTATGCAAAGAGCGATAACCATTGGCTTTCGGGTTGGTGACATAGTCATCAAACTGATTTGGAATATGCCGCCATAACTGATGCACGATCCCCAAGGCATGGTAACAATCGGGTACGCTTTTCAACAATACACGCACTGCGCGTATATCATAGAGCTGATCGAAGCTGAGATTTTTGCTTTTCATTTTTCGATAAATCGAATAAATGTGCTTCACTCGCCCTGTAATTTCAGCATCAATATCATATACAGCCAATTCAGTCTTGAGCTTGTCAATCACAAATTGAATATACTGCTCTCGCTCCAAACGTTTTTCATTTAGTAACGACGCAATTTCTTTATAACGTTCAGGCGCTAAATAACGAAAGGCAAGGTCTTCCAACTCCCATTTAAGTTGCGCAATCCCTAAGCGATGTGCCAACGGAGAGTAAATGGTTAAGATTTCTCGAGCGACACGTTCTTGACGCTCTTTACTTGCATTGGCTAACTCACGCAACGCATAAGTACGTTCTGCTAGCTTGATTAAAACAACACGCACATCTTCTGTCACTGAGATGAGCATCTTGTATATGCCGTTTAAATGTTCACGCTGGTTATTATTAAAATGATCTTCTAGTCGCTTATTTTTTTCAATCAACTCAGACAGTTTACCCATCGCAAGTGTACCTTTGACGAGCGCCAATACTTGCTCGCCAAACTCACGCTGAATATCTTCTAGAGTGATTAAGCCCTCACGTACACTGCGATATAATACTGCCGCTGACAACGTATCTTCATCTACATGTAAATGCGCTAGAATATCTGCCATACCAATCCCAGTACTAAAGGTGTTGGTATGATGATTAACCGTAGTTTCTAACTCTTTTGCTAAGGTAAGCTCTGCAACTTTTTGTAGTTGTTTTAGCTCATCCCTATCCAAGATATCGCACACTCGATCTAGCCAAGAAACTAGACTACTTTGCGCTTCAGCGGCATGTTCTACAGTCGCTTCCTCAGACAATTCTTGGAATCGTCCAGGTAACTGTTCACGTACTGTGACCATACCATTCTCCTCTGGATATATAACTCATTTTCTAATCGTTTATCTCTTAGATTTTATCAAACTGATTTTTTTCAAATAAGGCAATAGATTCAACATGTTCAGTATGGGTAAACATATCCATCACTGCGGCTTTCCTAAGCCGATAACCATATTGCGCCAATACACCCGCATCCCTTGCCAGTGTTGAAGGATTACATGAAACATAAACGATTCTTTTTGCTCCAAAGTTCGGTACATATTGCATTACCTCAAATGCACCCGATCTAGGTGGATCAATCAATAATGCATCAAATCCTTGTTTTGCCCAAGAATGATGCGAAAAGTCTTTTGTTAAATCTTGTGAAAAAAACACAGCGTGAGCCAAATCGTTTGCTTTCGCATTCTCTGTGGCCCGTTGTACCATTTCATCACTTGCTTCAACACCTACCACTTGACCCGACTCACCAACACAACGTGCTAAAGGCAGAGAGAAGTTACCTAACCCACAGAATAGATCAAGTACCCTTTCCCCTTGCTGTAATTCTAGCAATTCACATGCCAATTGAACCATTTTAGCATTTATAGCGCCATTTACCTGCGTAAAATCCAAAGGTGAAAATGCGAAGTTGACAGCAAAATCTTCTAAACGGTAATGCAAGCGCATCGACGCTCGCGGATCATCCACGCGATGTACACTGTCCGCACCTTTAGGTTGCAAATACAACTGCCATTGCTTGTCTAACGCAAATTGACGTAATTGGTTGACATCCGATACATTTAATTCATCTAAGTGACGAATTAACAATGCGACCTCGGTATCTCCCATCGCCAACTCAATATGACCAATCTGCGCTTTACCCGCTAAGTTTTCAAGTAGCGCTCTTAGCTCAGGTAGTGTGTCCGATAAGCTTTGTTCCAACACCGTACACTGCTGAATCGCAGTTAAATGATTACTATGATGCTCTCGAAAGCCCATCACTAAACGGTCTTGCCTTGCAATGTAGCGAACACCAATCCTAGCACGACGTCGATAGTCCGCTTTAACTGAACGAATTGGATCGAGCCACTGTTCAGGCTGTAAACCAGCAAAGTGCTGTAGATGAGACTGCAACACATTTTGCTTCAGTCGAATCTGCTCATCGGGGTGAATATGTTGTAAGCTACAGCCACCACACACGCCATAATGTGGACAAATCGGCTCTATTCGCTGTTCAGCAGCCTCACTCTCAAGCGTGAGCATTTCAGCTTCTTCTAGACGCGTGGTCTGATGGGTAATTCTTGCTTGAACAGTTTCACCGACCAAAGCATTACGAATAAAAACTTTTTTACCCTGCTTTTCTTTCGGATGGTCTGCATGCGTTCCATAATGCGCAATCCCTCGCCCCTCATGCGAAAAAGCTTCGACTTGAAAGGTATAAATGGGATTTTGGGCTGGACGCTGTTTCGCTTTATGTTTCAAAAGATGAACCTAATTTTGGGGCGCAAAAGTGTGTGCGGTGAATACAGTATATTGCGATGTTCGCTGCCATACCTGTAAAAAATCTGATTGTTGCGTTTGCGTTTGTAAATATTCAACTGTTGACTGAATCATTTGCTGATGATCCTGTTGATTTAGCTGACCTTTTAATAGTAACCAACGCAAATACACCAGCCACGTATTTAAAACATCACCTTCACAATAACTGGTCAGTTTTAACCACTGCTCTGTACGAACATACTCAGGCACATGATAGCCAGACTCACCACGCTTACCAGGAAAACCAAGAAGACACGCAATATCATCCAGCTTTTGGAAATTACGACCATTAAACATCGCCATAACATCCATCAAATCAACATGACGATGATGATAACGGTTCTGGTAATTATTAAAGCGTTTTTGGTTATCAATTTCACCTTGATCAAATAAGCTCGGTGCCGTAAGTCCGTGATACATGGCTCGGAATAAGATCACAGGTAAATCAAACTGTGAACCATTCCAACTGACCAAAGTTGGCTGTTTCTTATCAAAAATAGATAAAAACTTAGTCAACATTTCCGCTTCAGAATTTTGCTCCCGACTAAATGAAAACAATCGGAAACCTTTTTCATCAATCCATAAACCTGAGATACATACGATTTCATGTAAAGGCAAACGTTGAAAGTCTATACCAGACTCTTGACGACGGATCTTGGTCAGTGCCTGTTCCACATCGGCTTCAGGTAAATCAAGGTGATAAAGATGAGCACCAGCTTTTAAATCAGTCAGCGTTTCAATATCAAAAACTAAAATCGGTAAACGTAAGCTCATCATTCAATACAATTCATCTAGGCTTGGTCTTCATCTTGCACTGAAAACAATCCAGTCGACAAGTAACGATCACCTCGGTCGCAGATAATACAAACAATCACGGCGTCTGGATTCTCTTCTGCGATTTTAAGCGAAGCCCAAACGGCACCGCCCGAAGATGTACCCGCGCTAATGCCTTCCTTACGAGCCAGTTTACGCATGGTTCTTTCCGCTTCGATCTGCGGAATATCCATAATACGGTCGACACGACTAGCATCGTAAATGGTAGGTAAATATTCTTGTGGCCAACGGCGAATACCCGCAATGCTCGACCCATCCGAAGGTTGTAGACCAATAATTTGAATCTCAGGGTTTTGTTCTTTTAAATATTTTGAGACACCCATAATTGTGCCTGTGGTTCCCATCGAACTGACAAAATGCGTGATTTTTCCAGCAGTTTGCGCCCAGATTTCAGGACCTGTGCTGAGATAGTGTGCTTCTACATTATCAGGGTTGCCAAACTGATTGAGTACAAAGCCTTTGCCCTGTTCTTGCATTTGTAGCGCCAAGTCACGCGCGCCTTCCATGCCTTGTTGCTGTGTCACTTCAATTAACTCAGCCCCATACGCCGACATGGCATCTTTTCGTTCTTGGCTCATGTTGTTCGGCATGATCAACTTCATGTTATAGCCGCGCATCGCTGCGACCATCGCTAAAGCAATTCCAGTATTTCCACTGGTTGCTTCAATTAAAGTATCGCCCGGCTGAATTTGTCCGCGCTTTTCTGCTTGGATAATCATATTGTATGCAGGACGATCTTTAACTGAGCCTGCTGGGTTATTGCCTTCTAATTTGGCTAATACCGTGGCTTGAGTATGACTTGCTAACCGCTGTAAACGCACTAAAGGAGTTTTACCAACATAACGATCTAGCAAATAGTCGTCGAGTAAAAATTCATTTGCTAAAAAATCAGTTTGCGTATTCGTCATGATCGACACCGACATCAATGTGGCGACTATTGTATGAAAAAAACAGAGAAACTGCACCTTTTCACGCTGCTTTTTATTGACCGCTAAACGCTCACGCGATGTAAAGCGTGCTAAGATATTTTGCAGAATGATAAATCTGCCCCAACTATGTCAAATTTCAATAAAGCCATCTCTAAACGTTTACGGCTCAATCATGCTTACGGACAACTGATTGCACTCATTTTCGTGCCAATCGCCATTTTGACAGCCGTGGGAATCATCTGGGTTTTATCAGAAACAACCAATGCCGCCAAACAACAACAAAACGCAGAAGCTTCCGCCATTTTGGCACGTTACCATCAGACCTCAACTGAGTTATTTCATCTGATACAAGAGCATCCAGATCAGTACGATCGTGCTCAAAACTTGATGCAGAAGATGTTTGATGAAAAAAACTTACAACGTGCAGTACTAATTGACAATAAAGGACAAACCTACTTAACCGTTGGCTATCAAAATAATCGCTTTTGGCCGAACTTCCCCAAAAATGGTCACTTTTTTGGACCTATCCCACATAATGATAATAATATTTATGGTGTAAGACTGGATAACAGCAACCCCAATTCAGTGTGGTTAATGATTGAGTTAAATAATCACTCACTCGAACTCGCTCGCTATAAGATTTTACTTTCATTGGTTGCCACAGGACTGCTGACACTCTTAATTTTATTATTTTGCTTAAATGTTTTTTCTCGTCGTTGGCTCGCCCCGTTATACGAGATCCGTATGCAAATGCAACGCCTCAATGCCGATACATTGGATCAGCATATTGTGGTCAACAGTACGGGGGAACTCCGTTTACTCCAACGAGATATCGCCAATGTGGTTAAGCGCTTGCATTTCAGTTTCTTAGAGTTAAAAGAACATACTGAGCAAACTGAGGAAGACTTACGCCGAACACTGGACACTTTAGAAGTTCAAAACATTACCTATCGTCAGGCACGTGACCAAGCTATTTCATCGAACCAATCGAAATCAGTCTTTCTTGCCAACATTAGCCACGAGTTAAGAACACCACTGAATAGTATTGATGGTTTTATTCACTTATTGCTACGTCAGCAAAACTTAAGCAACGAACAGAATTTATACCTACAAACCATTCGTAAATCATCGGCACACCTTCTAGCGCTCATCAACGACGTTCTTGATTTTTCTAAAATTGACGCTGGAAAATTAGAGCTTGAAACTGCGCCATTTGACCTAGAAGAAGCCATCTTTGATGTGATGGATATGCTGTCTCCTTTGGCTGCACAAAAACATATCAATATGGCATTTTATTATGCGGATAATATCCCACAACATGTGGTCGGTGATGCATTACGCTTTAAGCAAATCCTAACCAACCTCATTTCTAATGCGATTAAATTCACACCTGATGGTGAGATCATCGTTCGTGTGCGTATGGAAGATGATGATATTGGACAATGTCTATTACATTTTAGTGTTCAAGACAGTGGTATTGGTTTAAGCGGCACAGATCGCAAGAGATTGTTTGAGTCCTTCTCGCAAGGTGATGCATCTGTCACACGTCAATTTGGTGGTACAGGGCTAGGCTTAGCCATCTCCAAACAACTGGTGCATTTGATGCGAGGTCAAATCGGCTTTGAAGACAACCAAGAACGCGCACCGACCGAAAAAGGCTCAACGTTCTGGTTTACCGCTTCATTTAAAGTAGAAGAACAAGATGCAATAATCGAACATCCTCGATTTGACCATTTACAAGTGGTGTCTTATTTAGCGCATCCAGCAACGGCAAGTGTACTCCGTTTATATCTCGAAAATTATCATGTTGATCATATCGAAACACAGTCGATTTTAGATTTATTTAGTCGACTCAACCATCTCAATCAACAAGAAAATACGTGGCTCATCGTCGATTATAGTGGTGATACCGAGGCATTGCTCAAAGAAATTCGTCAACGTTATCATGGCAATCTCGCTGTTTACGGCTATCAGATGAACCTCGATCCGAACATGTTAAATGAGTACCGTGCTCGACCAATCTACCAACCTTTGAGCCGTCGTGAACTGATCCAACTGTTAGGCAATCAACCTATTTTTGAGCAAGAACCAGAGGATTTTAATGGTCAAGGCCTACATATCTTAGCGGTGGATGACCATTTACCCAACTTGATCGTGCTTGAAGCCCTGTTAGGTGAACTCAATGTCACCACCACCAAAGCATTGAGTGGACAGAAAGCCATTGATATCATTCAAGAGCGCATTGAACAAAAATCGCCACCTTTCGATCTGGTCTTTATGGATATACAAATGCCAGTGATGTCAGGCATTGATACAACACGTGCGATTCGCTCATTAGAGTCAACTTTAGATTCAGGTATGCAACTGCCGATCATTGCACTGACTGCACATGCGCTGGCAGATGAAAAACAAAAACTCCTCAAAGTTGGTATGAATGACTATGTCACCAAGCCGATTCAAATGGAGCAAATTATTCAAATATTGACGCAGTGGACCAAGAATAACTTTAGCGCTCAGCCCGTAACAAATGAAACCAAACGCCCAATAGAATCGCTTGACCCACAGATTTTAAATTGGCAACAAAGTATCCAATTGGCTGCCAATAAAGAAGATTTAGCTCAAGACTTATTACGTATGTTAGTCGATAGTTTTGATACCGAACTCACTGAAATGCAACAACTGATTGAGGTAGAAGACTTCCCCCAACTTGAACACGTGCTCCACCGTCTTTATGGCGCAACGCGATATGTCGGCACCCCGACCTTACAACGTGTTGCAGGTGAGTTTGAACAATTTGTTTCCACGCTACGTAAAGAACGTCGCAAAGCGGATGAAGGCTTTATTCAAGAAACAAACCATCGTTTTAATGAGCTAAATTTTGCAATTGAACAAGTCAGACAATCAGCAAATTTAATCTTAAATTTGAATGACAGCTAAGGTGACTGTTGTGTCATGTTTCATCTTAAAAACTCATGCTATGCTGCCGATCATCAAACACAATAAGAGTATGACAGATGGCCGTTTTACGCGTTGAAAAGAATAATGGCATTGCAACGGTTTACCTCAACCGTCCAGATAAACGCAATGCAATGAGTTTTGCGTTGTTAAAGGAACTTGTTGCAACTGCCAAAAAAATTGAAAAAGATCGTTCGATCCGTTGTGTCATTTTAACGGGTGAAGCGCAGGTGTTTAGTGCAGGTATCGACTTGTCTGATCTAAACAACCCTAAAAATACCGTGTTTGCGGCATGGGAACTGATCAAACCGGGACAAAGCCTCTTTCAAAAAGCGTTTTTAATTTGGCAAAACTTACCGATTCCAGTCATCGCGGCCATTGAAGGCTATTGCTTTGGCGCAGGTATGCAACTTGCACTCGCAGCCGACATTCGTATTGCCACGCCAGATACTCAAATGTCAATCATGGAAAGTCGTTGGGGGCTTGTGCCTGATATGGGTTTAACCCGTTCTTTAAAAGGTTTAATCGGCGTTGATTTAGCCAAAGAATTGACCCTGACAGCACGTATTTTTGATGCGCAATACGCCAAAGAAATCGGCTTGGTCACGCATTTGGACGCTGATCCATTAGCAAAGGCAAATCTCATTGCCCAAGAAATGCTACAACGCTCTCCAGATGCATTGATGGCTGCCAAACGTGTATTAGATGCAATGCAACATCAGCCAGAAAAAGCACTACGCTTAGAAAAGCTGTGGCAGCTTAAACTGATTTTAGGTAAAAACAGCGCACTTGCACGCAAGAAAGATAAGAACCCTGAAATTGAATTTTTACCAAGACAATATAAATAAGCTGAATTTAATCTCAAATCTATCCCATTATTTATTATCGTGGGGCGACATGGATGTCGCCTGTTGGACAGGGGTAACATCGACGTACCCTCTGTCCAACAAAGGGTTTTTGTTACTTTTCATCCGTGAAAAGTAAGGTCAACGCCAACGCAAAGACAATTCAATTCCTCGCACTTTATGAGGCTACGTAAATTTTAAAGCTTAATATGACATAGGCTACAAATGGCGTTTCCAAATATCATATTTGAGCGAAAAGTTTTAAATCAAAATCGTTAAGTTATTGAGTTTTTATATGCAAATCAATCCACAAACACCTATCGCTTTTTTAGGTATGGGCTTAATGGGTACACGCATGACAGCCCGACTCCTTCAAGCAGGCTACTCAGTTGCCGTTTGGAACCGCAGCCCACATGCTTGTGAAACACTCATTAAACAAGGTGCAACTGCTTTAGAACTCGATCAGATTGCAGACTATCCCGTTATTTTGACCTGCTTGGCGGATGACAAAGCAGTTCAAAGTGTTTTCATGAAAATTCAGTCTTACCTACAACCACAACAAATTATCGTTGATTTCTCTAGCTTATCGGTAGCAGCAACCCAAGAATTGGCTCGATCAGCTCAACAACAACAAGTCACATGGATCGACTCCCCTGTTTCGGGTGGAACGATGGGCGCAGAACAAGGCACACTGGTTATCTTTGCAGGTGGAAATGCTCAGACCATCGAACAACTGAACCCAATCTATCAAGTCCTATCGCAACGTGTAACCCGTATGGGCGATTCAGGAACAGGACAAGCCACAAAAATCTGTAATCAACTGATTGTTGCAGCCAATAGCACATTAATTGCTGAAGCCGTTGCGCTTGCCGACCAAGCTGGTGTGGATACGACTTTACTCGCTCCTGCACTTGCAGACGGTTTTGCTGATTCTAAACCTCTACAAATACTTGCTCCCCGTATGGCAACACACACCTTTGAACCAGTGCAGTGGAAAGTCCAAACCCTCTCTAAAGATTTAAACAATGCTTTACAACTTGCACAAAGCTTTAACCTACAGATACCTGTCGCACAAAAAGCTCTACTACAGTTACAAGCACACCAACAAAATGGCTTTGCTGAGAATGATTTAGCTACTATCATTCAACATATAGAACAATAATTAATGAATCATGGAGGTTAATATGAGTCATCTTGCAGTCAATTTATCGATGATTTTTACTGAAGTACCTTTAATCGAGCGCTTTGCTTTAGCACACGCACATGGTTTTCAGCATGTTGAAATTCAATTTCCCTATGAATTAGAAATTTTTGATATCCAAACCCAACTTGACCAATACAACCTCTCTTTGTGTCTCATTAATGCCCCTGCGGGAGACCTGATGCAAGGTGGTAATGGATTGGCTGGTGTTCCTGGATTAGAAACGACATTTTATCAAGCACTTGAACTTGCGATCAGCTATGCCAATGCATTGAATGTACCTCGCATAAACATACTCGCAGGCAAACAACCTTTAGATGCCGATTTACTACCTTGCTTAAACACACTGGCAAGCAATCTGAAACTCGCATGTCATATGCTGACAGAACACGATATTGAGCCTGTATTTGAAATGATCAATGGCACCGATATGCCCCGTTTTTTAATACAAAATATTGCCCAAGCGCAAGAAATGCTTGAAGCGGTGAATCATCCTGCACTTAAAATGCAATACGATTGCTATCACATGGCGATGATGGGGGAAGATGTTTTAGCCGGTTTACAAGAGAACCTTCATCACATTGGGCATATACAATTTGCTGATTGTCCGAGTCGCCATGAGCCTGATACTGGAAATATTCCTTATAAACAAATCTTTGACTGGTTGTTACAAAGTGATTATCAAGGTTTAATTGCCGCCGAATACAGACCAGAAACACATTCAGATCAATCATTTGCATGGAAAAAGAAATATTTTTCAAATGATGTGAACACATAATCTGTTACGGCTAAAATTTGAATTTTTTTGTTAAAAACGGTATATTTGACAATGAGCAATTGTCAGGAAAATATACGCCCCATGAATTTAGAACCATCGCCCAGCGCTTCTAATTCTCACGACCTAAAAATCAAAACTTCAAGCACCGATGTACAGGCTTGTTTAAAAGTCGTACATGAAGCCCTTACTGATGTAAAAGCCAAAGATATTCTAGAACTAGATGTCAGTTCTATTAGCAATGTTGCTGATGCAATTGTTATTGCCAGCGGCACTTCAACCCGTCATGTTAAAGCCCTCGCGGATAATGTTGCTGATGAAGCACGTAAAGCAGGTTTTCGCCCAATCGGTGTCGAAGGTGAACGAGACGCTGAATGGATCTTAATTGACCTAGGTTTCGTCGTTGTACACGTCATGTTACCTACTGCTCGTAAATTCTATGACCTTGAAAGTTTATGGCGCGCTCCTGAGTCTGTCGCATAAATATTTTAAGTAAAAAAGCGATCTTATATAGATCGCTTTTTTAATTTTTAAAGGTCAGATTTTCTTTTTATATCTTCACATTTTATTGCTCAATCGTGTCTTTTCTTCCCTCTCGAATAACTTCAAGCATTATGTCGGACATTTCTTTTCTCATTTTTTCTACCCTCCCACTTTTTAGCTCATCAATCAACTTTAGTTGCTCTTTACTTATATCTTTATAGTTGTCACCCGCCAAGTTTTTTATATCAAACGTCCCCATCAATTGCCGCTCTTCTTGTCTACACTCATAAAAAGCATATTCAACAATGGCTTTTTCATCTTTATTCATTTTTATCTGGGACTCAACTTTTTGCATTAAACAATTTGCATATTTTTCACTGGCCTCTTCAAGAGGCTCTGCTAAGACCATAGAAGAAAAAGAAAAACAGATAAATGAGATCACGAAAAATATTGTTCTTTTGATCACCCAAACCTCTTAAAATAATTTAAATATGTCCGTAGAACACTACCACCCTTAATATCTAATTAAAACAAAAAACGACCTAAGGCAGCCTTCTCAAATTTTCAACGACTAACTTCGCATCACCAAAGCTAAAATCAATCAATCCTACATAAATTTATTCACATCAAAAGAAAATCGCCTCTCCTCGCTTTAAAACTGACATGCTAAATTGTCAAATTTAACGTATTATAAAAATGCTTAAACACTCAATCTATAAAAAGTCATAACTGGAGTAAACAAAGTGAAGATTCTCATTACTGGTGCAAATACAGGTATTGGTTTTTCCACCGCTGAACAATTAGTTAAGCAAGGACAGCATGTCATCTTAGCCTGTCGCAACCCGCAAAAAGCCCAAGCTGCGCAGGACAAACTCCGTGCACTGGATCAAGGTCAAGTCGACTTAGTATCACTTGATTTAAATAGCCTCGAAAATACACGTAAAGCAGCAGACGAAATCGCCAATCGCTATGGCAGCCTAGATGTTCTAATTAACAACGCTGGACTATTTTCAAAGACCAAACAATTAACACAAAATGGTTTTGAGCAACAATTTGGTGTTAATTATCTTGGTCATTTTCTGCTGACGCACAAACTTATTCCAGTTTTACAGCAAGCACCCAAAGCTCGAATTATCCATCTCGCTTCAATTGCACATTGGGCTGGATCAATCAAACCCAATAAGTTCCGTGCAGAAGGTTTCTACAACCCATTGTTCTATTATGGTCAGTCTAAACTTGCCAACTTACTATTCAGTAATGCATTAGCCGAACAGATGGCAGGTAGTACCATTAGCAACAACGCCCTACACCCTGGTGGTGTCGCTTCTGACATTTATCGCGATTTGCCGAAACCCATTTATGAAGTAATGAAAATTGGTTTAGTACCCACTTCTGTTCCAGCCAAACTCATTACTCAAATGGCAATTGGCGGTGAATGGGAAAATCGCAATGGCGAGTATGTGAGTGCACATATGCCAGACTGGAAATCACCTCATGCTAAAAACCAACAGCTTGCACGTGATTTATATGCTCAATCTATGGATCTTGTAGAAAAGTATCTTTAATCAAAAAGTAGCAATCAAAAAAGCCACCCGAAGGTGGCTTTTACAACCTTGATTCAGGTCAGATTAGTGACCACCACCATTGATTGCTTTAGTCATGTCTTCAACCACTTTCTTCGCATCACCAAAGACCATCATGGTTTTTTCATTGTAGAACAAGTCATTATCTAGACCAGCATAACCTGTTGCCATAGAACGCTTGATCACCATAATCGTACGAGCTTTGTGTGCTTCAAGAATCGGCATACCGTAAATCGGTGATGTCGGATCATCTTTCGCCGCAGGGTTAACCACGTCATTTGCACCGATAACAAGAACAACATCAGTTGCAGGGAAGTCTGAGTTAATCTCATCCATCTCTAAGATGTCTTCATACGCAACATCAGCTTCAGCTAACAATACGTTCATGTGACCAGGCATACGACCAGCAACTGGGTGAATCGCAAAACGAACTTTTACACCTTGTTCTTTTAAGATTTCACACAACTCTTTAACTGCATTCTGTGCACGACCTTGCGCCATACCATAACCCGGTACGATCACAACGCTATCCGCATTTGACATCAAGAAGCCAGCATCATCAGCAGAACCAGAACGATAGTTACGTTGTACTTGCTCACCTTTGTCAACTGCAACTGCTGCGCCACCCATTGCACCACCAAATAATACATTGATGATAGAACGGTTCATCGCCTTACACATGATGTAAGAAAGAATCGCACCAGAAGAACCAACAAGTGAACCTGCAACGATCAACATATTGTTTTCAAGTGTGAAACCAATACCTGCTGCTGCCCAACCAGAGAATGAGTTCAGTAACGATACCACAACTGGCATATCACCACCGCCGACTGGTGCAATCCACATCCAACCAAATGCCAAAGCAAATGCAGTCATGATGTAGAACGCAGTCAAGCTATCTGTAGCGAAGTACACACCACCGAAAACTAACATTGTGATAAACAACAAAGCTTGTAGTGGTTTTACCCATGCACCTGAAATGGTTTTCGCCCATTTCTTTGCTGCAAGTTTGCCGTAAGCAAATACAGATGCTGTAAAGGTAATCGCACCAATGAAACAGCCCACAAACAATTCAAAACGATAGGTACTGCTAAAGCCAGTAAATGCTGTATAGCCTTCAGCCAACATCGCTTCATTCACAGAAGTCAATTGTGCTGCATCAAACTGGCCAAAATGAGCCGCTTTTAATACAGTCGCAATCGCAATCAATACTGCTGCTAAACCGACCAATGAGTGCATCAATGCAACCATTTCAGGCATTTGCGTCATTGGTACTGCGCGCGCTTTGGTAATCCCGATCGCTGCACCAGCAACCATTGCCAAACCAATCATCCAAACCACTGGACCTTCAGCCACAAAGAATGTCGTTGCAACCGCGATTGCCATCGCAATCATACCGTAACGGCTACCCGCAATCGCAGTCTTAGGACCTGACAAACCACGTAAAGTTAAAATAAAGAGGACAGCACCAATCAGGTAGAACCAATCCGCATAGTCTCGAATAAATTCCATCACACGCCCTCTTTTTTCTTTTGCTTAGGTTTGAACATTTCAAGCATACGCGCCGTTACAGCGAAACCACCGAAAATGTTAATACTTGCAAGGAACACAGCGATTGCACCTAAAATGCTAATCGGGTTAATGGTCTCAAAATAAACCGAACCCTCAATCCCAATAAATGGCAAACCGACGGTTTGAATCATTGCGCCAACAACAATAATTGAAGACAATGCGTTTGTTACAGCCATCAATGGCGTATGTAACGCAGGCGTTACACCCCAAACAACGTAATAACCTACGAAGATGGCAAGGACGAAAATTGTAATCGTTTCAACCATGAGAACTCTCCTTAACCACGCTTGAGCAGTACTTGACCGCCATGTGTCACGAGTAACGCTTTTTGGATTTCATCTTCTTGATTGATCGCAAAGGCTTTGTCTTTGTCAAACAATGTCTCAAGGAAGTTAAATACGTTACGTGCGTACAATGCAGATGCTTCAGTTGCAACTGTGCCCGGAATATTTGGGATACCCAAAATTTTCACGCCATTTTCAGTTGTTACTGTTTCGCCTTCTTTAGAACCTTCAACGTTTCCACCCGTTTCAACTGCCATATCTAAAATGACAGAACCTGGTTTCATTTTGGCAACGGTTTCAGCTTTAATTAAACGCGGCGCATTACGACCAGGAAGCAAAGCAGTTGTGATCACGATATCTGCATTTGATACCGCTTTATCCACAATCGCAGCTTGATCTTGAATGTATTGCTCACCCGGCATCCAACCATAACCATTCTTGGCAGCGTCGGCAGCTTTTTGCTTTTCTTCATCAGACATCGGCACGTCTAACCATTTACCACCTAAAGACTCAACTTGCTCTTTAGCGGTTGGACGTAAGTCGGTCGCTTCAACGATTGCACCCAAACGTTTTGCAGTCGCAATCGCTTGCAGACCAGCAACACCAACACCCATGATCACAACACGTGCAGGTTTTACAGTACCCGCAGCCGTCATTAACATTGGGAACATACGTTGATATTCAGCCGCAGCCAACAATACAGATTTATAACCTGCTAAGTTTGCTTGAGAAGAAAGTACATCCATATTTTGTGCACGTGAAAGTGTACGTGGAAGCAACTCTAAAGCAAAAGCAGACACTTGCTGAGCAGCAAATTGGTCTAATTCTGTGTTTCGGTAAGGGTCAAACATTGCAATCACAGATGTATTCGCCGCAAGTTTTTGAATTTCGTTACCACTAGGGGCACGTACTTTCAAAATAATTTGGCTACCTGTATATGCATCATCCGTAATGGCTGCGCCAACTTGTTCATAAGCACTGTCAATATACGCAGCTTTAACACCAGCGCCACGTTCAATAACAACGCTATGACCTGCGTTAATCAACTTCTTCACTGTCTCTGGTGTTGCAGCAACACGACTTTCACCGACGACAGTTTCGGTTGGGATTCCGATCTGCATGAGCGTTCCTCAAGCTAGTTTTTCTTAAGTAAACATCGCGAATCGCAATGTTTCCCCCAGGAGTATTCTTTGTAGAGACTTAGGATTTTAATGGAACTTTTTTAAAATTCCACCCAATATTTATTTAATAAATACCTATATTTTGAACTGATGATTCATATTAATGTTTCAAACTTGTATGATTGGTATGTTTGATTTTTATAATGCAAACCTACGCTTCGATACTCGTTAAAGATGATATGCCATTATCATCCACATAAATCTGCTCATATCTACACTTTGTATCGCATGCGCGATTGAATGGCAAAGCGATATCTATTGAAATAAATCTACAGCACAGCGTTCACTATAAATAAGCCTTGTTCAAATGCGTTACATATCAATGGCACTTGCGTCGGGTATCTACAGATTGACGACCTGAATCGGCATCATAAGCATGCGATTACGCGAGTGGATTGGCTTATTTAAACTTTTATTGTTTTTTTCGGCTACTTTTTATTAGCCCTGTTATTCACTTAAATTTAACCAAGCTTGAATGAATCGAAATTTCACTCCATTCAATGTAATGTTGGCGATTAAATAATAAGCACAATTAAAAAAGAAATGTAAAAACGTAGCTTGGCATTTTCTCAAGTGATATTTGTTTATTTTTTAGCAGCAAATTTCCGCATATTGCACAATATTGGTGCGATTTTTAAGCAAATTAGCCTGCCGCATCATTTTTTTGATTGAGTAAAAATAAAATTTCCTGAAAATGAGCGCCCATTGCCTCTTTTGCTAAACAATCATCAGGATTCCGCAATGGACATTGCGCCAAAGATAGGCAGCCACAACCAATACATTGATCGAGCTGTTGACGTAATTGCAATAACATCATGATTTGCTGATCAAGTTGGCCCTGCCATTGCTGAGACATCGTTTGCCAGTCTTGTTTGCTGGCAATTTGTTGCTTAGGTAAAGAAGCAAAGGTCTCTTTAATTTGCCCCAAGCTAATCCCAACTTGTTGCGCTGCTTTAATAATTGCAATTCGCCGCAATATAGCGCGTTGATAACGGCGCTGGTTACCTGAAGTTCGTACGCTCCATATCAGTTCTTTTTCTTCATAAAAACGAATAGTTGCAACACTTACACCACTTCGCTTTGCAAGCTCACCAATCGTGAGCCAAGCCTGTAATTGTTCTTGTTCCAAAATATGCTTGACCTCTAGTTAACTTGAGCTTTGATACTAGCATAACTCAGTTTTCCGAATGGTGTTTTCCAATGAATAATACAAATACGCAAGCTTTTACCATAATCAATCCAAATGAGTTGTATGACCCACGTGCCAATGGGTATAGCCATGTCAGCATCGTACAACCCAATATGCGTACCATTCATATTGCAGGTCAAGGCGGTGAAAATAAAAATGGTGAACTGTCACAAGATTTTGACCAACAGGTACAACAAGTCTTTTATAATATCCAACATGCTTTAACTTCAGCTCAAGCCCAACTTCAAGATATTGCTGTTTTACGTATTCTGGTTGTCGATCACGATGCTGAGAAACTTCAAAAATTGACTCATATCATGCAGCGTTTGTGGATAAATCATGTTTTCCCTGTTTGCACACTTATTCCTGTGCCCTGTTTAGCATTAAAAGACATGCAAATCGAAATTGAAGCAACTGCATATACCGCTTAGACCCGTTATAGAGAGAATTATGTCTGCCTCCCAAGATATTAGTCAAAATAAAGCCCTGCTCTGGTTTATGGCTGTGGCATGTGGTTTGTGTGCAGGTGCAAACTATTATAGTCAACCGTTGATCCATTCGATTCAGCAGTATTTTGCTGTGACGGAGGGTCAAGCTGCCCTCACCGTCACTTTTGCACAGGTTTCTTATGCCTTGGGCTTACTCTTTATTGTACCGATGGGCGATGTGGTCAATAAAACCAAGTTCATCCCTTTATTAATGTGTTTTTGTGCGGTCGGTTTATTTATTAGTGCTTTTTCAGTGAATTTGCCGATGTTATGGCTTGGAACAGTCTTGGCTGGTTTATTCTCAGTTGCGGCACAAATCCTGATTCCACTGGCAACCATGACGGTACAACCTGAAAAAACGGGTGAAGTGGTTGGCTTCTTGATGAGTGGACTATTGGTCGGAATTTTACTATCGACCAGTTTAGCAGGGTTATTTTCCAATTTATTTCACTGGAAAATGATTTATGCGGTCAGCGGTGTATTGATGTTGATATTGGCTTATGCCCTAAAAAGCCGTTTACCGTATGTGATGCGGATGAAAATGAATTATGGGCAAGTGTTTGCATCAATGGCACAACTACTGAAACAAGAAAAACGACTCTTATTGCGTGCACTTTCGGGTGGATTTGCTTTTGCAGCCGTCAGTATCTTGTTTTCTACCATCGCTTTACTTTTGGCTTCCGCACATCAACTGTCTGATCTACTGATCGGCATGGTTGGATTGGTCGGCATCTTTGGTGCATTATCGACACAATATATCGGTAAATATGCTGATCGAGGCTATACCCAACAATTGACATGGATGGGTTGCGGATTATTTATCTTGAGTTGGATCTGCTTCTATTATGGTCAGACTTATTTATTCAGTTATATTCTCGGCTTCGCACTAATCCAATTGGCTTTAGCACTCGTTCACACCAGCAATCAAAGCATTATTTTCCGTTTACGCCCTGATGCCAAGTCACGTATCAATGCCATCTATATGACCACCTATTTTATTGGCGGCGCTTGCGGTTCTGCACTGGGAATTTTCTCATGGAATCATGGAGGCTGGAGCATGACCTGTTTGGTTGGTCTCAGTTTGGTTTTCGCTTGTATGTTCTTTAGTTTCTTGGATAAGCTGGTTTCATCCAAAACCATTTCAGCCTAAACGATAAATGCCAAGAAGACTCATCTTCTTGGCATTTATATAAGGATAGCGTTTAAAGTCTTAAGTTATTCGGCTCGATCGCAACAATATCCTCTCGCGCCGCAATAAATTCAGGTCGGGGTTTAAGCCCACCCAATGGCTGCTGTAATTGATTGTCGATACTATTATAGACAAAGAAAATATTACTGCGTGGGAATGGAGTAATGTTACTGTTTGAACCATGCATTAAATTGCAGTCAAAGAACACAACACTACCCGCCAACCCTGTACACGAATGTATGCCACCCATATCGGCCAAATAGCGCAATAAGCTACCATCAGGTACACCATACTCTTGCTTTTTGAGCGACTTTTTATAGTGCTCATCAGGGGTCTCACCCTGACAAGAAATATAATGTTGATGTGAACCAGGGATCACCAAAAGTGGCCCGTTGTGATCATCATTATCCGTCAGTAAAATCGAGCAACTTAAAGCACGCATTCTCGGCATACCATCTTCACTATGCCATGTCTCAAAGTCGGAGTGCCAAAAAAACTCTTTGCCATGCAAACCCGGTTTATAGTTAATCCGCGACTGATGTATATAAACATCACTTCCCAGTAATGATCGAGCAATGTTTAATACTCGTTCATCAGAGACTAGATTTTGAAATACATCATTTAAACGGTGTACATTAAAAATCGAACGCACTTCTTGGCTTTCACGCTCAATAATCGCTTCAGGGCGTTGTTGCACGGCGAAATCTTGGCGCATTTGATGCAACTCATTCAGTAGATGTTGTACTTCATCTTGACTAAATAATTGATCAACTTGCAAAAAGCCATTTTTTGCATAATCCTGCTTTTGCTGTTCGGTTGCACCTTGAACGACATCTTGCTGATAAACCACTGGATCTGCGCGCGAAATGATTGCCGCAGCATCACTTCTTCGAGTCAGGTAAGGGTTACTCATTTGCACGATTACACCTCCTCCTCAGTTTGTTTGATCATTTGTTCTGGTGTTGCATACACGCCGTCTTTGTCATGTACTTCATTGCCTACCAAGGCAGGATTGAAAGTACAGACCAAAACCAAATCAGTGGTCGCACGTAGATAATGATTGTCATGCTTGTCTAAGGCATAGAGTGTTCCTGGCGTGATTTTAAAGACTTCTCCAGACGGAATCAGCTCAATCTCGCCCTCACCTTTGACGCAATACACCGCTTCTAAATGGTTCTTATACCAAATATGCGTTTCTGTACCTGCAAAAATGGTGGTTTCATGCATCGAAAAGCCCATACCATCTTCACGTAATAATAAACGGCGACTTGCCCACGTTTCTGTCTGCACATCACGATCAGTATTTAGAATATCTTGTAATTGACGTACGATCATGAAACAACTCCGTGTACTTTAACTGTCGATTTTATTTTCGCTTGAGGTAAATTGGCTTGAGTATAGACCTGAACCACATGTTCAATTGCCTGCTCTAACAGCTCAATCCCTTGTTCTAAGATTTCAGGTTCAATCGTCAATGGCGGTAGTAATTTCACCACCTCACCACGACTGCCAGAAGTCTCAATCACCAAACCAAGTTGGAAGGCTTGTGTTGTGACTTCATCTGCCCAGTCTGGGTTTTTAAATGCGATACCTTGCATCAAGCCACGACCACGATGGGTTAACTCTGCCGCTGGGAATTTCTTCACCATCTCTTGTAGTCGATGACTGACCAATTCTGATTTCTGCGCCAACGCTGTCTGGAAGCTTTGATCCGCCCAAAAGTGTTGAATCGCTTTAGTCGCCGTAACAAAAGCTAAATTATTGCCACGGAATGTGCCATTGTGTTGACCCGGACGCCAAATATCTAATTCTGGTTTAAACAAAACCAAAGACATAGGTAAACCAAAGCCCGACAAAGATTTAGACAAGGTCACGATATCGGGGGTAATCTCCGCTGTTTCAAAGCTAAAGAAATGACCTGAACGGCCACAACCAGCCTGAATATCATCGACAATCAATAGAATCTTGTGCTGTTTACACAAGGCCGAAAGTCGCTTCAGCCAATCAATACTAGCCGAATTTAAACCGCCTTCGCCTTGCACACACTCAACAATGATTGCGGCTGGTAGATCAATGCCACTGCTACGATCAGTTAAAAGCTTATTTAGCATCGCAATGGTATCGACATCTTCACCAAAATAGCCTGCATAGGCTGCATGATGAACATTGCCCAAAGCCACACCCGCAGCTTCACGAAACTTTTGATTTCCTGTTAATGAAAGTGCGCCTAAGCTCACCCCATGAAAACCGTTGGTAAATGCAATTATATTGTGGCGCTTGGTGACATTACGCGCCAACTTGATCGCCGCTTCTACGGCATTGGTTCCTGTTGGACCGGTAAACTGCAACTTATAATTTAAAGTACGTGGCTTTAAAATATATTGCTCAAAGGTTTCTATAAAAGCCTTTTTCGCAGAGGTTGCCATATCCAAGCCATGCACAATGCCATCTTGCATCAGATAATCAATTGCAGCCTGTTTCAGCACGGGATGATTGTGCCCATAATTCAATGTGCCCGCACCCGCGAGAAAATCAATATAAGATCGATCGTTCTCATCCACCAAAACTGCATTTTTTGCAGTTTTGAATATGGTTGGAAAAGAATGGATATAACCTCGTACTTCAGACTCCAATCGACTGAAAATATTCATGAATAACTCCAAGTTAATTTTAAAAGGAATAAATCTCTTAAATACTGCTCAATTCCAATCCCAAAGACCGATGGTGTATAAGTCTTCTGGCTCATGCTGAGTATCGAATGGTTCGGGTTGTAAAGGTTGCAGCGCTTGCTTGGATAAAAACGGACTGACTTTACAAGGGACATCAAAGCGAGAGGCAAAACTGCGGAAAAGATTTTGAGAGGCTTTATTGCTTGGAGAAATTGTTGTTTTTAAGAATTTTAATTGGCGGTTTTCTAAACATTGTTCTTTTACGTTATCAAGGAGTAAGGAACCGATCCCATTTCCTTGCTCACTGGGCGAAACCGCGATTTGCCAGAGGAAGTACGTATCTGGATCTTCTGGACAAATATAGCCTGTCACCACACCCGAGATTTCACCTTTGTGGTTATAAGCCACAAAACAGGTATCGGTATGATGTTCAGCAAGTAATGCATATGCATAGAGTGAGTTGAGGTCCAAAGATGGACAGGACTGAATCAGCGCATGTACTTCACGTACATCTTTCGGTTTAAAATTACGAACGCTGCATTGATTCAGTTGATGAATCACTGATTGTTTAGTCAAGCGAATTGACTGTCTTGATAAAGCTTCCACGCTATCTCCTTTTGTATTTCCATAATCGGCATACTCAAGTTATAAGTGTGGTATCAGGATAGTGTCTACGCATGTCATTGAATAACAATCACATTGATAATCTGTATTGCCCTATTTTCAACTGAATTTAATTTGGAACTTTTGCCTCAAGTAACTGGGCAAACCGCTCTAATGACACAATCAGATGCTGTCGCTCATCATTGGTCAAAGCTTGTAAAGCCAGTGAAAAACCTTCAGGTAACGCAGACGGTGATTGATCTAATAATTGTTCGCCTTTCGCGGTTAGGCTGACATGTACATGTCGACGGTCCTGTGTATCCCTCACACGCAAGACCAAACCTTTTTCCTCGAGACGATCAATAATTCCAACAACGGTACTCGGACTCACAAAAATTGCTTTGCCAATGACAGACATACTGCATGGGCCTATTTTTGCAACGGTCATCAGCGCAACGAGTTGCGGTGTCGTGATTTGGTGAAGTTGAGACAATCGTTTGGAATAAAGCTCCACACACTGCTCAATCCGCCGAACACTTTGTAAAACACGAACAGCATCATCCATCTCAATCACGCACAAAAAAAGCTAAACACACTATTGTAGTACGTTGTACATGATGTTGTCTGTATTTTAATAAAACATCACCCCGTTATTTCTTTACGCTTGACCCTAACGCCAAGTACATCTATTTCCCGATACCTTGAGTAGAAATCATTATAGGTAGTGAATATTTTTTCTTCAAATCAATTCATATCAAATAGTTTCAATAAGAATGATTTTACTATGAATCATTTTTAAAAACATATATAAATCAAAGTATTATAAATTATGTAATTTTGTGTAATCTATCCAACTCATATAAAGCCAAAACAACGTACAAAAAACAACCACTCAAGATTCATGCCATGATCAATATTTTACGATTTTTGTTGTTTTATCACGATGTATGATTCAGAGGAAATTGCTGAAGTTTCTCAACAAAATCTGCGGATTCAACTTCTAAAAAAATGACGATCTGAAATGTGATAGCTGATAACAACAAACACATTTTTAGATCGTCACTAAGATTTGAGATTTTACTGATTACGTTGATTGACACGCTTTGAAAGTTCTTCAGCGGACTCTTTGCGTTCAGAATAACGGTCGGTTAAATACTGACTTTGTCCACGTGTCAGCAATGTGAACTTATAAAGCTCCTCCATCACATCTACGATACGATCATAGTAAGATGAGGCTTTCATACGTCCATCTTCTTCAAACTCCAAAAATGCTTTAGGAATTGAAGACTGATTTGGGATCGTGATCATCCGCATCCAACGGCCCAAGATACGCATTTGATTGACACTATTAAATGACTGCGATCCGCCACTGACCTGCATCAAGGCCAAGGTTTTGCCTTGTGTTGCACGAATCGCACCACCAGCCAGTGGAATCCAGTCAATTTGTGATTTAAAGATCGAACTCATCGAACCGTGACGTTCAGGCGAGCACCACACCATTCCCTCAGACCATGCCAGTAACTCGTGCAACTCTTTGACTTTTGGATGCTCCATATCTGCATCTTCGGGTAAAGGCAGTCCTTTAGGATGAAAGATTTTCACCTCAGCCCCTAAATACTGCAAAATGCGACCCGCTTCCATCACCGCCAATCGACTATAAGAGCGTTCCCGATTTGAGCCATATAGCAATAAAATACGGGGTGGATGATCCAACTTTAGCGCTTGAACCTGTTGAAATTCAGGCTTTGGCAGTAATTCAAGATCAATATTCGCTACATCAACATCAGATTTATTCATTTGGAAAATACTTCTTCTTTAACCAGAGTGATACGCTCACCAGCGCAATCAATACAGGCACTTCCACCAATGGACCAATGACCGTAGTAAATGCTACTGGAGAAGCTAAACCAAAGGTCGCAATCGCGACTGCCAAAGCTAACTCAAAGTTATTTCCAGCCGCCGTAAACGAAATCGCGGTTGTACGCGGGTAATTATTCCCCATCCACTTACTCATAAAGAAGCTAATAAAGAACATTAGCACAAAATAAATCGTCAATGGAATCGCAATACGAATCACGTCCAAAGGCAAACTCACCACATCACTGCCTTTTAAGCTAAACATCGCCACAATCGTGAATAACAATGCCAACAAGCTTAGGGGGCTAATTTTGGGTAAGAATTTATCTTGATACCAATCCAAACCTCTAGATTTGACCAAAATCAATCGCGTCATAAAACCAAGGAAGAATGGAATACCTAAATAAACCAACACAGCATGGGTAATCGTCCAGAAATCAACATCAATCACCTGTCCTGCCACACCAAAATACGGTGGTAAAACGGTTAAAAACAACCACGCATAAGTACTAAAGAATAAAATCTGGAAGATACTATTGAACGCGACCAATGCGGCGACGTACTGATTATCACCACAAGCTAAACCATTCCAGACCAAGACCATCGCAATACAGCGCGCCAGTCCAATCAGAATTAAACCGGTCATGTACTCTGGATAGCTATGCAAAAAGATAATCGCCAATGCAAACATCAATATCGGTGCAATCAACCAGTTCTGTACCAATGACAAGATTAGCGTTTTCTTGTCTTTGAACACTTCAGGTAAAGTCGCATAGTCGACTTTTGCCAACGGCGGATACATCATCAAAATCAAACCGATCGCAATCGGGATATTGACTGAGTCAAAACTCATTCGCTCTAAAGCAACCGACGCTTGCGGGAAAAATACACCGATCGCAACACCCAACCCCATCGCCATGAAAATCCATAGCGTGAGGTTACGATCTAAAAAGGACAATCCTGATTTAGCCATGTTCTACCCAACTAATCGATATGTGAGATTTGATTGATTGCTGCAATCATTTCAGGACGTGCCATATTGGCCGCATCAAGTGCAAATAGCGCATCAAGGCGACGATTGATATGATCGACAGTCACTTGGAAAGCTTTGAGTTTTTCTTCTTTAGGTAAATCTAAATGCGAAGGATCGACCAAGCCCCAGTGTGCTTTGATCGCGCCACCAAGATAAAGCGGACATGCTTCTTGCGCAGCAGAATCACACACCGTAATCACCACATCAGCTTGGTACTGTTCACAGTCATCAATGGTTTTGCTCCACAACCCCTCAGTAGAAAGATTTAAAGCTTGTAAGGTTTCAATCGTTAATGGATGGACTTGTCCAGACGGCTTACTGCCTGCGCTATAAGCCTTCCAACCCGCTGGTGCACGATCATTGAAAAGGACTTCTGATAAAATACTGCGGCAACTATTTCCAGTGCATAAAAAAAGAAATTTCATGATGTTTTACTCACAATAGCTCTGTGTAGGTAGAGCGGCTAATGTTGGGATATTGTTGGATTGCTGTGTGGTCAATACATTTAAAATGTCATGACACCAATTCGGTAACTGTGGATTTATGCTGTAATACACCCATTGGCTTTGGCGTCTGTCTTGTAATAATCCTGATGAACGCAATAAAGCGAGATGTCTTGAAATCTTGGGTTGACTGAGTTGTAACTTTTCAGTGAGATCACAAACACACAACTCTTTATTCTCTACAATTAAAGTGACGATATTGAGACGGGTTTCATCTGATAAGCATTTAAAAAAATTAACTTGATCCATATTGGCACCTTATTTGTTTATTTGAATATGCAGATAGTTAGGGTTTGTTGACAATTCAGTGCTAAATTTTTTAATTTACCCGTTGTCCATTTTCATCGATCACTTGTTCACCATCTTCTTTGGTGAAAGCACCCTTTTGCGGCAATGGCAAAATATCTAACACGATTTCAGAAGGGCGGCTAAGGCGAGTACCCAAGTCAGTCACAACAAAAGGACGGTTGATCAAAATCGGATGTTCAAGCATAAAATTGATGAGTTGTTCATCCGTCCAATCCTCACGCTCCAGTGCCAAATCACGATATGGATCGACATTTTTACGGATCGCTTCCCTAACCGTTAAACCAGCATCATGAATGAGCTGAATCAGTTCCTCACGGGTGGGTGGTGCCACTAGATACTCAATCACAGTCGGTTCAATCCCTGTATTGCGGATTAAAGCCAAGGTATTTCTTGAAGTTCCACAAGCTGGGTTGTGAAAAATCTTCACGTCTAATGAAGTTGTCATTTGAATGAACTCTAGTTTGTATATGCTTATATCTTTATATACGAATTAGCATATATACTCAATATACATCTCGCTCTTTTTTCCTTTCTAAACAGCATAAGCTCTGAATCAAGAACAATATATCAAATAAAATTAAGTGCTTAAAAAAATAAACCACAACAATAAAGTTGTGGTTTTCTCTATATCACTATTACTTATTGGATATGATCACGCCATTTTACGGATTACGAATACAGTTGCTCATTACCCATTTAAATTGATTCAACGATGTCTACGTAGCGATAAATGCAGCCATCTTTTGGGTTTTCAAAAAGCAAATCAATGTTAGGTAAAAGAATATCGCCGTCCACTTCAATTTGCTCTATATATTTGAACACAGGAACTTCTCGATCATTTAATTCTTTAATTTTAGCAATAACTATCTTTTCAGAGTCAAATTGATTCTTAACTTTGATTTTTATATTTTTCATTAGAAACTCCAGTTCTACAGATTTAAAATACACAAATAAATAAAATTAAAATGATGTAATTGCAGAAAAAGCCAAAGGCATAGCAAAGACAGTTAAAATACATGATGCACTACGTTGTAAATTACGCTGATTCAACCAAGTAATTTTGTTTGAAACTAAGACAGATCCAAAAGCAATCCATAAAAATGCGATTGGTGTAATCAGTGCTAAAAAAGTTCCCATATGAATTATATATTGATGGAGGTTCAACCAAACCGTATGCGGGAAAATAGCTGAAGCAAACAACAGAGCTTTAGGGTTAAGTAAAGTTGCGACAAATAAAGCCTTTGAGGTAATTAATGGCTGGTTTAAATCCATCTTTTTGGTAGAAGTTATCCATAGTTTAATTGCTAAATAAATGATAAAAGCAGCGCTAAACAACTTTATGAGAGGTGGTAACCAAGGCATATAGTGGGAAACGGACTCAAGTAAAAACCCCCATGCAGTAATTGCAATAAAATAACCGAGTACCTCCGATGGGATTAATTTAAGTGAGCGTTTGATACCTACTTGGATTCCAGATGAAGCCAATAATGTATTCGTTGGACCTGGTGTAAGTAAGATCGTAATAATCAAACCAAAGAATAAAAATGTCACCATAGACAAATCCCTTTGATAAATTGTGCAAGCGCAATATGGCAAAATAGATAAAGGTTTGTCGACAAAATGGTTGTAACCAAAAATATTTAAAAACACATTTTACTATATAAATCAATAATATAATTAAAACAAACTTTAATTACACATACACCAAATGTGTGACCAAAATCACCTTTTATTAAGTTTTTTAGATAATACAGCGGTCTTTGAATCATACAAGATTCTGATTATTCAGAAGAATTTATTGTTAAAATTGAATAAAACGTTGGAAAAAGCCCACACACCTTTCAAGGAGTTTAGACATGATTCATAAGCAAATGTACTACTTTTAGTTTTATGCTAATATTGCGCGCAAATTGCCGATTTGATCATTCAGCAAGATCAAATATAGGCTTCAGTTTTCGATCTCTTCTCCAGTCAAATGTATTGTATTCAATATTCAGCCTACAAATGTGCCATGTATTCCCTTTGCTTGATTGCAATCCTGTCGGTTATTTAACATTGAAACAAAGGTATGATTTTTAATGACGCCGAACCAAACCATTGAAACAACTTCAAACCCAAGAATCAGTGTTGCCCCGATGATGGATTGGACAACCAAAGATTACCGATTCTTTGCACGTTTATTTAATCCAAATGTGGTGCTGTATACCGAGATGGTCACTACGGGTGCAATCATTTATGGTGGAGCGAATCGTCATTTAGACTTCAATAAACAAGAACATCCGATCGTGTTGCAGCTCGGTGGTTCAAATCCACAAGAATTAGCCACTTGTACCAAAATGGCTGAAGACTGGGGCTATGATGAAGTCAATTTAAATGTCGGCTGCCCAAGTGATCGTGTTCAAAACAATAAGATCGGCGCATGCTTAATGGCTGAGCCAAATCTGGTTGCTGACTGTATTCATAGCATGCAAAAAGCGGTATCAATTCCTGTGACGGTCAAACATCGTATCGGCATCGATGACATGCACTCTTATGAAGAAATGCTGCATTTTGTTGATACCGTTGCAGCAACAGGATGTACTCACTTTATCGTACATGCGCGGATCGCAATCTTGCAGGGCTTATCGCCGAAAGAGAACCGTGAAGTGCCCCCTTTACGCTATGAAGATGTCTACCGCCTAAAACAAGAACGTCCACATCTTACTATTGAAATTAATGGTGGCATCAAAACCCTTGAGGAAACTCAACAACACCTACAACATGTCGATGGTGTGATGATTGGCCGTGAGGCTTATCACAACCCTTATTTGCTCGCCGAAATGGGACAGCTCTGGAATTTGCAAGCGCCAGACCGTTTTGAGATTATGCAGCAAATGATGCCGTATATTCATCAACGCGTTGCTGAGGGTGCCCCACTCTCCATTATTACACGCCACATTTTGGGTTTATTTCAAAACTTACCGGGTGCGCGTAAATGGAGGCAAGCTCTGAGTGGTGGCAACGCAAAGACCATTATGGATATTGAACATGCGATTCAGAACATCCAAGTGGCAATGCAGCGCACCGAAGACTATATTCGAGAACAGCAACACTAAAGCTTGTTCTCCATGCATGCGCAAGGGTGTCGCGTGAAGCTCATCCTCTTGCGCATCAAAATTTACTTTATAACAATATCTTAAGCGATTTTAGCTAACTTCATATAAAGCTGAATACAGCCGAATTCGTACTTTAAAATCTAGATATTCATCGCGAATACTCACTAAAGTGAATCACTTGTTAAATTTTCTAATGAATGATAAAAATCTTCAAATCTCACACATAAAAAATAATACCACTACAAAACAAAGCCTTAGAATAAATAAAATGGATGATTTTTTGTTTTTTAGCACAAAAACGCTTATTTAATATACGATTTTGAAATATAATTTTACAAATCATTTTATCTAAAGTTAACACTCGCCAAACTAATGATAATTAATAAAAAAATTGTTCTGCGATTTAGCTAAGTTATCCCCAAGCCATCACAAATGATACATTATTACATTACAAAGGGGCTTTTCTGCTCTTTTTCGCTTACCATGTCTTTCGCCAAGAGTCTGGCATTAGTCTGGTTATTTAGAAATGCGATAGAGATTGAAGATGATTTATGATGCGCCCTCAGTTGATCACAGTATGGTTCACACCCCACCTCATCAAATGATTGTGACGACCAAAGATGTACCAAAACAGCCTTCACTCGATGTCATGGCATTTGCACAAAAGTTAACGCGCAGAGCGTCTTATCGTAGTTCATCTCAATGTGCCAAGTTCGTCAGAATCGCTTTACAATCTGCGGGTGCAAAAATCGTCAACCATCCTGTAGCCGCTTCTGACTGGGGTAGAACCTTACAAGAAATTGGCTATAAAAAAATTACCCCTGCTTTTGATAACCCACAGAAAGGTGATATCTATATTATTCACCGCACACAAAAACATCGTTATGGCCATATTGCTGGCTTCTCTGGCACACAATGGATTTCAGACTTTAAACAACGCAGTCACGATATATATAAAGATAAAAATGTGACTTATAGTTACTACCGTTTAGGTTCAAACTACATCTAATCCCAGCAAGGGCCGACTTGATCAGCCCTTCTTCGCATCCAGCTTTTTCAAAACTTCTGCCACCGCAACCATCGCAAAACTCGACGTCACCACAACTGCCGATCCATAACCACCACAGCGCAAGCCTGAGCCTGGATTAAACGTGGTACTTTCTGAGGTCGAACAAAGTTCAGCATTTGAAAATGGATTGTCGATTGAATACACACAAGTGATCCCAAACTTTTCTTTTGGTTTTTTACAGATACCTTTAGCGCGAAGTTGTGCACGTAACTTTGCCAGCATCGGGTCTTGTTCTGTTTTAGATAAATCCGCCACTCGAATCTTAAGCGGATCAAGCTTGCCACCTGCCCCACCCGATACAATCAATGGAATCTTGTTAAAGCGACAGTGCAGCATCAACGCCAGTTTGGCTTTGACATCATCAATACAGTCTAAAATGATATCGGGAACAGGACTTAAAATCTCTTTGACATTTTCAGGTGTTAAATAGTCATCTATTACATTAACGGTCATGCGTGGATTGATCTGACGACAGCGCTCAGCCATCACTTCGATTTTTTCTTGTCCTAATGTTGAGGTCAATGCAGGAAGTTGACGGTTAATATTCGATGCGGCAATCACATCCATATCAACGAGCGTTAGCTGACTAATCCCTGTACGAGCCAGTGCTTCAACTGCCCAACTCCCAACGCCACCAATTCCGATCACCATCACATGACTGTTTTCATAATGGCTAAATGAACTTTCTCCATAAATCTTTGCCACACCAGCAAAACGGCGGTCATATTCATCATTTACAAGCACATCGGTCATAATAGTGGCGATCTATATCTTTCAATCAAAGCGCTATTTTAACTCGTTTAATATGGTTTTGGTTAGGAAGATGAGACTTTGATTGCAAATCGATGACGTCCACTTAAAATAATCAATATTACCAAAATAAGAACACTGATTGATAAAGCCAGCAGATTAGCATTCATCCAGCCAACCTTAGTCAAAATCGGTGCAGGCAAGAAAGCACCAAGTGTCGCGAATAAGGCAATTATGGTTTCATTAATACCTTGTACACGATGCTTTTGCTGTTCGTTTAGCCCTGCCAATAGCGTAGATGCACCTGAATAAGCAAAGTTCCAGCCTACACCAAGCACAATCAGAGCGACATTAATATAAATTCCCTCTTGGCCAAATATTGGAATCAAAGAGGACAACATCAGCAAAACAAACCCGATATAAATCGTGCGATGTGTTCCCCAGCGTTGAATCAGCTTAGATACAAAGAATGAAGGAATAAACATGGCCAAGACATGTAACTGAATCGAGACAGAAGCATAGTGAAATGAATGATGTTCCTTTAAATGCAAGGAAGACATAATCATCATGACATTCATAACATAGTATGCAAATGCCCCACTGATCACTGCCACAACAATAAAATTGACAGGTAATTTAGCTCGCTCTAGTGACTCAATCACAACTTGCTGTGCTTGCTGTGATTTAAATTTCTGATTCCAAACATACAAAATTGGCGACAATAACAATGCCAATACACTGAAAATTAAATAAATCGCAGTAAAATCAGGTAAGCCTTGCACTTGTTGAAATTGAATCGCCAAAACAGGCGCAATAATAGCGGCGACTACGCCGCCAGAAATAACCATCGCTGTGGCTTTCGGGATTAAATCAGAAGCAAGACGATCTGAGGCAGCAAAACGGTAAAAGTTTGCAGTAGAAATAAATAAGCCCAGTGAAAAATGACTAAGGCACAATAAATAAAACTGTTCACTTTGTAATGCAAGATAGCCGAACACACCCGCTAAAAAAAGACAAATGCATCCAAACTGGAACACCAGATGTCGACCCAGCTTTTTCATTAAGAATGAAAAGATAAATGTTGTCAGCAACATTGCCAAGAATTGCAAACCATACGGTACTGTCGCCAAAGCCTGAGTTGGCGCAAGTTTTAAGCCAACAATCGCTGAAACCGTTACCGATAATACCGCTGCAATTAAATTAAATGCTTGCGCAGCCAATAAATAATAAACATATCTCGGCAACTGATTCAAAGCCATCACTCTCACAGATTAATGGCTATCACCTTAACGCCGAAACGGTAAAATTCAAACAAAAAAAAAGATGAAAGACTAGCTTTCATCTTTTTACAACAACTTTTTTTGGCGCTATGCAGCGATTAAATTCCGCAGTACATAATGCAAAATCCCACCTGCTTTAAAGTATTTCACCTCATTTAAGGTATCGATTCGGCATAACACCTTAAATTGCGCTTGGCTGCCGTCTTCTCGAATCACACTTACATCTAAAGCTTGATGTGGTTGAATCTCATCAGATAGACCGTGAATAGAGAGAACTTCTCGCCCGGTTAAATTTAACGACTGGCGTGTTTGCTCATCAATAAATTGAAGTGGTAATACGCCCATGCCAACAAGGTTTGAACGATGAATTCGCTCAAAGCTTTCTGCAATCACTGCTTTAATGCCAAGTAAATTTGTACCTTTCGCAGCCCAGTCTCTCGATGAGCCTGTGCCATATTCTTTACCTGCAATAATAATCAGCGGTGTTTGCTCCTGTTGATAACGCATAGAAGCATCATAAATCGACAATTTATCACCACTTGGTATATGAATGGTATTGCCTCCCTCTTCGCCACCTAACATTTCATTCTTAATTCGAATATTGGCAAATGTTCCTCGCATCATCACTTCATGATTACCACGACGCGAACCATAGGAGTTAAAGTCATTCGGGTCTACGCCTTGTTCCTGTAAATAACGACCTGCTGGACTATCTTTCTTGATATTCCCCGCTGGAGAAATATGGTCAGTCGTTACTGAATCACCCAACACTGCCAAGATACGGGCCTGATCAATATTGGTGATTGCTTTGGGCGGTTGCTCAATTCCCTCAAAGAAAGGTGGATGACGAATATAAGTAGAATTGTCCTGCCATGCATAAGTTTGGCTTTGTGGAATTTGAATCGCTTGCCACGTCTCATCACCATCAAATACGGCGGCATATTCTTTATGGAACATGGCGGTGGTCACTTGTTTCAATGCTTGATCAATTTCAGCCTGACTTGGCCAAATGTCCTTCAGATAAACCTCTTGTCCCTCTTTTCCGATACCAATCGGCTGTGTGGTTAAATCGGTACGGATATTGCCAAGCAAACCATAGGCCACCACCAATGGCGGTGAAGCCAACCAGTTGGTTTTCACCAATGGATGTACACGACCTTCAAAGTTACGATTACCTGAAAGCACAGATGCTACATTTAAATCATGACATTGAATCGCTTCTTCAACAGGATCAGGCAAAGGTCCAGAATTCCCGATACATGTGGTACAACCATAACCCACAAGGTTATAACCCAATTGATCGAGGTATGGTGTCAATCCTGCCGCAGCCAAATAATCTGTTACTACTTTGGAACCGGGTGCGAGTGAGCTTTTTACCCAAGGTTTGCGTTGTAGGCCTTGTTCAATCGCCTTTTTCGCTAATAAACCTGCAGCCAACATAACACTTGGGTTCGAGGTATTGGTACATGAAGTGATCGCGGATATCACCACATCGCCATGATTTAAAGGATATATCTGTCCATCAATGGTACAAGATGGACTCTCATGTGGAAGATTGGCCTGATGAGCTGCAACCGCTGTACCGCCACCACCTTCATTTTCCAATCGCTCTTTCATCTCTTGGGCTGGTTTTAATGTCAGCTCCATGAGCGCATTAAAGGTTTTGGGTACATCTGCCAGTAATACACGATCTTGTGGGCGCTTAGGACCAGCCATGCTTGCTTGCACCGTACTCATATCAAGACTCAATGTATCGGTAAAGACTGGCTCATCTCCCGCATTTCGCCATAAGCCTTGTGCTTTACTATATGCCTCCACCAAATCGATGCGTTCTTGTTGGCGACCAGTCAGTACTAAATACGCCAGTGTGACTTCATCAATAGGAAAGAAACCACAGGTTGCACCATATTCAGGTGCCATATTGGCAATCGTAGCACGGTCAGCGAGTGGCAAGTCCGCCAAACCATCCCCATAAAATTCAACAAATTTACCAACCACGCCTTTCTGACGGAGCATTTGGGTAATGGTTAAAACCAAGTCAGTTGCGGTAATGCCTTCATTGAGCTTTCCAGTCAATTTAAAACCGATTACTTCAGGAATTAACATCGAAACAGGTTGTCCGAGCATCGCCGCTTCTGCTTCGATCCCGCCTACCCCCCAACCCAATACTCCAAGTCCATTAATCATGGTGGTATGCGAATCTGTTCCAACTAAGGTATCTGGAAAAGCAAAGGTCTGCCCGTCTTCTTCGTTGAGCCAAACGGCTTGAGCCAAGTATTCTAAATTGACTTGGTGACAAATACCTGTACCCGGTGGCACTACACTAAAGTTATTAAATGCTGACTGCCCCCACCGTAAGAACTGATAACGCTCGCCATTGCGCTCCATTTCAATTCTGACGTTCACAGTAAATGCATTTTGATTGGCAAAATGATCGACCATGACCGAGTGATCAATCACCAAATCAACAGGTGACAATGGATTAATTCGATTCGGATCACCGCCTGCTTTAGCCATTGCTGCACGCATGGCGGCTAAATCGACAACCGCAGGTACACCGGTAAAATCTTGCATCAATACTCGCGCGGGTCGGTATTGAATTTCTTGATCGGAGCTGCGCGTTTTTTGCCAGTCGACTATAGCTTGGATATGTTCAACTTTTACACTTTCTTGGTCTTCAAATCGAAGGAGATTCTCTAATAAAACTTTTAAAGATTTAGGTAGATGGTCAATATTACCAAGTGTCTGCGCGGCTCGTTTCAGGTTGAAAATTTGATATTGTTTTGAACCGACATCAAGCGTTTGTAATGCATTAAAACTATTGATTTTGCTATATCTGGCCATAGGATGATCCTCCCAGTTTGGCGATTTCATTCGTTTATTATGAAGTTCTTTATTTAATGTAAGCCAGTTTAGGAAATGCTGTGTTCCCTTTTAGTTATCTTATTTAAAATTACATGATTATTATTCTATTAAAGGCAGGTACTATCTGAGATGTAGCGCCTCAAATGAGTTGTGCCAAAGTTGTGTGGCAAGCTGTGCGTGAGGCAACTGCAGTGTTTGGGCTAAGCCATCTAAGACATAAGGTAAATTCACAGGGGTATTGCGAATTCTATGTTCGGTTGATGTCTGACAACATAACGGCGTCATATCAGGACAATCAGTTTCAATCACCAAATTTTCTGCACCAATCGCTTGTACCACTTGATGTAATTTTTTGGCATTTGGATTGGTGATTTGTCCGGTTATCCCAATTTTAAAGCCAAGTTTCACCAACGCCTTCGCTTCTTCAATACCGCCACTAAAGGCATGAGCAATTCCACCCCATTTGAATTTTTTCGCTTTTAAGATCGCAAGCGTTTCTGCATGGGCTTTGCGAACATGGAGTAACACAGGCTTGTTATATTGGGCTGCCAGCTCAAGCTGAGCATTAAAATAATATTGTTGCTTGGCAAATAATTCAGGCTGTTTGTGTTGCTTTAAAAAAGTATCTAAACCAATCTCACCTACAGCAACACAATGATGTTGCTGTAAAATCTGCTCCAACTGGTGTAAATGTTCTGACTGATGTTGCTCGATATAAAAAGGATGCAAGCCCGGTGCTAAATGAGATCGAGGTACATTTTGCCACTGTTGTAATTGTTGATGTGTAGCCATTAACTCACCAAAGCGGGATGCAATAAACCCGATTAGAACCAAATCCTCGACCCCCACTTGTTTGGCTCGTAAAGCCAGTTGTTGCCGATCATGATCAAAATCGGCAACATCAAAATGGGTGTGGGTATCAAAGAGTTGCATTAGGTCTTGCTTTTGGTATCTGCAACAACGGTTGAGGCCACTGGCACATCTACTTTTGGCAAATATTCAGGCTTTAAAACTCCTTTCAATTGATCAAATGGAATTACCAAGCGAGGTAAACCCACCACATAAGGACCGATTTCATATTCACCGTATTGGAGAATTAAACCGTTTTCGCCTAACAAAAAATTATCAGTCATTTCAAATGGCCAAGCTTGCTCATATTCTTCAGGATTATTGGCTAATTTAGAATCTACAATCCATGCCTTAAATGCATCATGCGCCAGCTTTTTCAAAGCTGCTTGCTGTTTTGCTAACAACAAATCATTGAGATTAATTTGCTTTTGATTGACCAAATCGAAATTATAATAACGTTGTGAAGTTGAGCCATGCGCTCCGCCCATATAACTACTACTATTGAGTACCACCGTCGCCAAAGAGCCTTCTGTTTGTAATATCTTAGGTTTAACCAACAAACTAATTTGATGACTGATACTCAGTGCTTTTAATTCTTCATCAATTTTAATAAAAGCATTCGCGTAGTGCTGAACTTGTGTATCTAAATTCGGCTTTTGCTCAGCGGCCTGTACCGTCGATATTGCCTTATCTGCATCGACTACATCCAACATTTTGCTGAGTTGATCGAGGATTTGCTCATCCAGAAATTGATCGATAAATGAAAAGTTACTCTGCAAACGCTCAACCACAAAATTAGGGCAAGTATTACCCTTGCATTCAGGTAATGTTAGCGCAACTTTTACCGTTTCGCCGCGCAAGATCGGTTCAGCTTGCTGTTGTATCGTCGCTGGATCTTGTGACTGATCCTGTGATTCTTTTGGCTCTGATTTCGGTTGGCATGCTGCGAGTAAAATTGCACAAGTAAGCACACTATATTTATAAAAATTTTTCATCTAAACCTATCACCATTATTCGTATACAAGCTTTTTAAAATGCTATCTGACTTCGCTCGAAACCACCATAAACACATGCGATTTCTATACATATCTTAGCTAAGTTAGAACATTTGCTGATAAATATCGGGCTGTAACATCTGTTTCGTTTGCGCTGCTGTGAAATAAATATCTAGTTGTGGCGCATCTTTACTGATCTCATTGGCACGATAATGCAATCCAATGCCCTCTCCATCAAAGAACCAATCTGCTTGACCCCAGTATAAGGTTTTTGGTACTTGTTTCTTCACTTCGATAGACTGCTGTTCAATCCATTTCTGATAATGGACTTGAATCACATCATGCATGGCACTTTGCTGCTTTTTTTGAATGACATCAAGCACCGTTAAATGCTTTTGCAATTTGCGATCGGCAACAAAGAAATAATAACGATCTTTTACTTCAATATCTTCTTGTCTGGTATCAACACCCACTTGTAACAAGACATACTGATTACGTTGTGACGCCATTCTAGTATTCAGGTGCAATGCATAGGCTTTATTTTCTGAATATTTATCCTGCCACTCATCGGACTTTTTAACATAAGCATTTATGGCTTGTTGTAGGGTCATACTTTGTTTGAGTTCTATTTGCTGTTGAATGACCATGGCTTGATTTCTCTCAATCCAAGTATTCAACCATTCATCCTGGGTTTTAATGGTTTGAATATCAACATCAATACAGTTTTTCTTTTCGCAAAAAGGCAATGCATATTTTGCTTTGCCTTCTTGGATATTTAAATAAGGAAGAATCTCTGCTTTTTCAATCTTTGCTGTTTTCGACTCAATCGTTTCTGTTGAATCAGATTCATTGTTTTTAGGATAATCACATGCGGTTAAAGCCATCATTCCAATCATTACTGTGATGCTGAGAATTGGTTTTAAAGCGTTCATATCATTATCCTTTATTTTTAAATCCCTCCTAACCTCCCTTTTAAAAGGGAGGTATATCACGAATTTAGATACCAATAGGACTCGTGACAAAGCCCCTCTTTTCTAAAGAGGGATTTAGGGAGATTCTAATGTTCTCGCGTACTGCTAAATTGAATATCAGGCCAACGCTCTTGCATCAACTGCAAATTGACACGGCTTGGCGCAAGATAAGTAAGGTGACCACCACCATCTACTGACAGCTGATCATGCGCCTTTTTCTTAAACTCATTGAAGATTTTTTCATCATCACAATGCACCCAACGTACAGTGTGAACACTCACTGGCTCATAGATACAGTCTACTTTATATTCTTCTTTCAGACGGTAAGCAACCACATCAAACTGTAACACACCCACTGCACCAACAATCAGATCGTTACTAATTTGCGGCATAAACACCTGCGTTGCGCCTTCTTCAGACAACTCTTTCAAGCCTTTTTGCAACTGCTTCGACTTTAATGGATCACGCAAACGGACACGGCGGAACATTTCAGGTGCAAAGTGAGGAATACCAGTGAAATGAAGGTTCTCGCCACTGGTAAAAGTATCACCAATTTGAATAGTGCCATGGTTGTGTAAACCAATGATGTCACCCGGCCAAGCTTCTTCTAGTTGTTCACGCTCACCAGCAAGGAAAGTCAAAGCATCACTAATACGCACGTCTTTGCCGATACGCACATGATTCATTTTCAAACCTTTTTCATATTTCCCTGAGCAGATACGCATAAAGGCAATACGGTCACGATGCTTCGGATCCATGTTGGCTTGGATTTTGAAGACAAAACCCGTAAAGCCAGCTTCATTGGCATCCACAACACGTTCTTGCGCAGGATGTGCCTTCGGTTCAGGCGCCCAATTGATAAAAGCATCAAGGACATGGTCAACTGCGAAGTTACCCAATGCTGTACCAAACAAAACCGGGGTTTGTTTTCCTTGTAAGAATAACTCTCGGTCTAAAGGCTCATTTGCCATCTGTACCAATTCAAGTGACTCTTCAAAAGATGCCCACGCTAAATCGCCAACTTTTTCACGAATATCAGGATAGTCATAACCATCACGCACTTCGATATCAGTAATGGTTGAGCCAAAACCTGCTTTATACACATACAATTTATTTTCGAGCAGATTATATACGCCCGCAAAATCACGCCCCATACCTAACGGCCATGTAATCGGTACACAGCGAATTTTTAGGACGTTTTCAATTTCATCGAGCAACTCTAAAGGCTCTCGAATTTCACGGTCCATTTTATTCACAAAGGAGATGATCGGTGTGTCACGCATACGACACACTTCCATCAATTTAATGGTTCGATCTTCGACCCCTTTTGCACCATCGATCACCATCAACGCAGAGTCAACGGCGGTCAAAGTACGATAGGTATCTTCGGAGAAATCTTCGTGTCCTGGTGTATCGAGAAGGTTAATGGTGTGCTTTTTATAAGGGAACTGCATCACAGAGGTAGTAATCGAAATACCACGTTCTTTTTCCATTTCCATCCAATCGGATGTTGCTGCGCGGTCAGATTTACGGCTCTTCACCATACCTGCAACTTGAATCGCTTTACCCCATAACAGCAATTTTTCTGTCATGGTGGTTTTACCCGCATCGGGGTGGGAAATGATCGCAAAGGTGCGTCGTTGGGCAACTTGTGCCGCTAATTCATCTTTAAACATGAGAAAAATCTACACTAATTGTACCCATTTGTATCTGCAAACTGAGGCGAGAACAGATGGCGTACGAAAGAATTTAAAATTGGCGCAATTGTAGCAGATTTATAGAACTTATTTATTGATTGTTGATAGGTCTTAAATTATCCATAAAACAATCATCTTCATGATTTTCTAAGGTACGTAGATGTCTTGAATTAAGTACTCGAATACACCATCAGTCTCAAATACTCTAATCGAAAGAATTAAATCGCTACGCCCTTCTCTTTCGGTAAAAAGATCAAGAATGACATACCAATAATCCCCCATCCATAACGCTTGTGAGCTGTGCCACGTTTCATCGGGCAAGCTCACTAATGTTTCACCATAATCGGTAATATTTTCAGCAATTTCTTGCAGATGCTCTAACTCAAGTAATTGAACACCTTCAATATGATGAATAGAAACCAAATCATTATGTTTAAAAGCCTCTATTATTCTTATAAGCGTCTTTCTCCAAACAGTAGGCACTGGAGTAGCAGAATCTTCATTATATGAAACAGGAACATCAGTGCTCATATATTCACTACCATTTTATGCAAAAGATGATGATAACAAGTTAGATAAGTTAAGTATTTTTTCGGTATTAAAGATTTGTATCTACATAACTTTTACTATCAAACAAATTAAATCAACAAACTGCTATCCAGTGCTTATATTAGAAATAATTTCATCTGTCCAAATTTAGAACATCACAGTCAACAAGTATAACTTTATCTCAAATAATGATTGAATTAGGATGAGTCTCTATCAATGGACACATTCGACTCTGTCCTCATCCTTATAAGAGTAAAAAAATGTCACAACAAGATTTTGAAAATGGGTTAAAAGTTCGTACTGAAGTTATGAGTGAAACCTTTGTGAAACGCGCTCAGGACAATACTGTACCGTTCACGCAACCCCTACAGGACTGGATTAATGAACATGCTTGGGGTTCAACTTGGCAACGTGAAGGTGTATTGCCACGTAAATATCGCTCATTGATTACCATCGCGTTTCTAACTGCACTCAAAAGCCCCACTGAGCTGAAAGGCCATATTCGTGGCGCTTTGAACAATGGGGCGAGTATTGAAGAAATTCAAGAAGTCTTACTACATAGCCTACCGTACTGTGGTGCACCTGCAACTCAGGAAGCATTTCGAGCGGCACTTGAGGTGATCAATGAATATACGCCTGAATCTTAAATTGAATCTCGTTACATGATCTAAATACCTAACAGCAAATTGATTCATCACGACTTAAACGCCGAATGAGTGCTATTTGGCGTTTTACATATCATTTCTAATCAAATAACGTATTCAAACAACAATGAAGCCTTAAATCAGCAGTAAATGTCCTCCAATATCAATCAAATAAATTTCAAGCATGATTAATACACTTTTTGCCATCTTATTTACTGCATGGAGTGGCTAAGATGTGACAGATGATGAATGAAATTTGAATAGAATGGAGCAATCAATTGAGTAAAAAAATACAATCTAATTCTGATGGCATACAATTTCCAATACAGTCTGGTAAAAAGACACCGAGTACTACCCATACCGCAAAACAAATTTTAAAGTCAGCACTGCAAAGCGTCGATTCCCCTTTTGTCTCACAACTGGCTCGTGAGAAAAACTGGAGAAAAAATTATCCTGTTTACTTTCAAGAGTTAGTAAAAACAGGGATTGAGTCCGTAGATCATCCTGCACGTATCGCACAGCAAGGATTAGATAAGGCTAAAGCATTATTTAACTTTAATCGAGCTGAAAAAAGTGACACTTTAAGTCATGCAATGCTCAATATTAAAGATCAACCTTTTGAAAAATTTATATTAAAAGGCACAGGTAGCTCGACGATTGAGCCTTGGTTTATTCCTTATAATGGTAAGAAATTACAAGGTGCTGCGTTATTGCAACAAATTGATCTGTGGGAGCAACAACAGGTTATCGAACCTTGTCATGCCAAAGCATTACGCTTACTGCATGAACACCCTGAATGGTTTGATTTGTCTGCTCGTACCATGGTGTTATTTGGTGCTGCCTCTGAAGCTGGCCCTCTCAGTTGGCTAGCAAAATGGCGTGCCAATATTGTTGCGATTGATTTACCCAATCCTGCAATATGGGAAAAAATTACCAATACAGTCAAGCAAGGCAATGCGACCTTGATCGCCCCACAAATCACGATAGCAGATCAACAACCACAACTCGGGGCAAACTTACTCACCCAAACACCTGAAATTGCCAATTGGTTAAACACCTTTACCGAAACTTTAGATTTGGCTGGGATCGCGTATTTGGATGGTGAAAAGCATGTTCGTGTTTCCATCGCCATGATCAGCATCATGGAACAAGTCAGCCAGCAAAAACCCGATAGCAGCATTATGTTTATGCTGACACCGACGGATATTTACGCGATTCCGAAAGCGGTGGTGCAGTCTGTCCAACAAAACATCAAACAACGACCAATGTTGGAAAAATTACTGACCAAGTCCATTCACGGTATCTCTTTGGCTAATTTTTTCAAACCGAATATTGATCAGTTAATCACGTCAGATAATGGTCAACAATACGGCATTTCAGATTGTATGGTGATTGAACAAGGTCCGAACTATGCCTTGGCCAAACGACTGCAACAATGGTTTGCAATTTCAGCACGCGCACGTGGTCAAAAGACAGTGATCAATATTGCTCCATCAACAACAACCCACTCAGTGGTTAAAAATCCAATATTGAAAGCTGCCTTTTCTGGCGCAGACTTATTTAAAGTTGAAACCTTTAGTCCCGAAACCACCAATGCGATTATGGCGGCACTCTGGGTTCATGATCTGAACAATCCTGAGAGCGCAACCAACCCTGAAAAAGTGTTAGCTCATCCACTGGAACTGATTATGGAAAATGCCAACCACGGTGGTCTATGGCATGTACCCTATTTAGCCAGAACAGCACTGCCTTTTGCCGCGGCTTATGGTTGGGTTAGAGAAAAGTTTTGAGTACCTGAGTTAGCAGCTATTCATAGATGCCTAGATCTGCACAAATAACCCCGTCTTTTGTGCAGATCCATTCAATAAACATCCTAAATTGATCATTTTGGGGGATAAGTTAAGCAGATGAGTCACTGAGCTCATCTCATTTTTCTTCTAAGATGCGGCTACTGAATAGCAACCTTAGAGTTTTAGCTTCCAATGACTCAATTGCCGAAAGTTAGACAACGTTTACTTCACTCCAAAACTGCACAAAAAATACTGAATAGCCCGACTGGTCAGCAAACACGCCATATCGCTTCCAATGCTGCGGATCGCTTGTTACGCGGACATCAACTTGCCTTATCAGGTAAAACACCATTTGACGTTGTTTATCAACGTGAAATCATTAGTTTACGTTATTACGCAGCAGATATAGGCGCAGCGCAAAATCACCGAATTCCATTGGTTATTGTGCCGCCTTTAGCTGCAAATATGCTGATTTATGATTTATTTCCTTCACGTAGCTTGGTTCGTTATTTTCAATCGCAAGGTTTTGAGCTTTACTTGATCGATTGGGGTACACCGAGTTTGCGCCAAGCCAAATACAATTTAGGCACTTACGTAAAAACGTTTATGCCTGACTTTATCGAACAAATCAGAAAACATAGTGGTCAGCAACAACTGTCACTTTATGGTTGGAGTTTAGGCGGCGCCCTTTCACTCTGCTATACCTCGTTATTTAAAGATAAAAATATAAAAAACTTAGTCATTTTAGCCTCACCGATTAACACCCATCAATCAGGTTATATGGGCAAGCTATACCAACGCTTAACCATTCCTGCGCAATGGATTCGCAACAACACCAATTTTCGTATTAAACAAATCCCAAGCCGTGTCTTTCATATTCATGGTTGGCAGAACACCCTTGGTTTTAAACTAACAGACCCTATCGGTAACTTTAAAAATTATTGGGAACTGGTCAGAAATCTGAATGATCGCCAATTTGTGATTAACCATGCAACCTCAAGCTCTTTTGTCGATAACATGCTGGCCTATCCAGGTGGTGTTATGCGAGATATTATTTTACGCTTCTGGATCGATAATGAGTTGTCGACGGGTTCAGTTCAATTCGGTGAACAGACTGCAAACTTAAAAGATATCGACTGCTCGGTACTCGCGGTCGGTGGTAATACCGATATCATCGTCACCACTGAAGCGATACGTCCTTTAATGGATCTCATCAGCAGTGAAGATAAGCAGTTTAAAATCGTCGCAGGCGGACATATGGGATTGGTCTCAGGCAATCAAGCACCTCAAACCGTTTGGCCTGTGGTGACTGATTGGTTAGCCCAACGCTCTCTTTGATCATTTGCATACGTCGGTAAGGTTGCGATCCTTTAAAACCACAACCTTACCTTTAACTCAGCCTAATCGAAAAATGCTTGGGACGCTAAGCCAAGCGTTGCTGACGATGCAATACCAAACTTTCAATATTAACGGGTGTTCCCAATAAATACCCTTGTAACTGATGGCAGCCCAGCTTGGTTAAAATATCAGCTTGCTGTTGGGTTTCTACCCCTTCTGCAGTTACCGTCAAACCGAGTTTTGCAGCAAGATGAATAATACTTTCTAAAATTGCTTCTTCTTTAGAGTTAGGTTGTAAATCGATGATAAAACCCCGATCTATTTTCAACTCATCTACAGGTAAGTCTTTTAAATACAAGAAGCTTGAATAACCTGTACCAAAATCATCGATGGCAATACGGATACCCAGCTGACGTAAACGCTCCAAGGTACGAATGCTCGAATCAATATGATGCATTGCAGTTGACTCAGTGATTTCTAAAATCAGATGCTGAGGTTGAATAGCATATTGTTCAATCAGTTGTTCTAAGACACCAAAGAGTTTTTTATTTTCAAATTGAAGCGCCGATAAATTGACTGCAATGGGATAAAATGGACTATTTTCTTGTTCCCATTTCTGAATTTGCTGACAAGCCTGTTCCAAAGCCCAATACCCCATGGGAATAATTAAACCAGTTTTCTCCGCCCCATCAATAAACATGTGTGGTGTTAGCAATCCTAAACTTGGGTGATTCCAACGAATCAGTGCCTCAACACCACATACCTCATAATTTGCCGTAAATTTAGGTTGATAAAATAAAATGAACTGCTGCTCATCCACTGCTTTATACAAATCATTGATCAATTTTGATTGACTACGGACATCTTGTTGATCCGTCATCGCATGAAACATGGTGTAGGTATTACGTCCCTGATCTTTAGACATCAACATGGCAATATCCGCATTAATCAGGAGATCTTGCACATTGGTTCCATGCTCAGGATACATCGCGATGCCAAGACTCGCAGAGATATTAATATCTTTACCTGCAATCAAGTAAGTTTCCTGAATGAAGTACAAAATACGTTCTGCTAGTTGCATCGCATCATTGCTGTCGGTGTTTTCCGAAATCAAGACAAACTCATCACCACCAATACGAAATAACCTTTGATTGGCATTGAGTTGATTATGTAAACGATTTGCCATTTGAATCAGTAATTGATCACCAACATGATGACCAAAAGCATCATTCACAGATTTAAAGCGGTCTAAATCAATATATAAAAAAGCCACTTTCTGTTCACGTAAACGATGATGAGTAAAAACAACCTCGGCATAATCGGTTAGATATAAACGATTGGGCAATTTAGTTAATGCATCATGTAAAGACTGTGTCGCAAGTTCTTTATTGATTAAAGTGAGTTGTTGATTGCGTTGCTCTAATCGAGCTTCCAATATGGCTACCGCGAAACCTGCGACAAAAACCAAACTGGTAATAACAATAATCGTGAATAATAAAACGCTTTGTTCAGTTTGTGCAGGAGTAATTACTTTAACGAGGTTTTCATTAAAGTACGTTGCAGCCATGCCGATATAGTGCATGCCAACGATACTCAATGCCATTAACACAGCAACAATTACTTTTAAAGTAATTCTATAGCTCACCGCAGCTTTATATTTAAAAATAAAAAAGAAACTTAAGCCAGAACCACTAATTGCGATCAAAATCGAGCAGATCACAAGCAATGGATCATAATACATCTGATGATATTCAACGGTGAGCGCCATCATCCCCGTATAATGCATGCCAGATATCCCAAGCCCCATAAAAACAGCGCCTAGAATCAAACGAGCAAGAGGTAAAGTTTGACGCGAAGTCAACCATACCGCAAAGACAGAGGCGACCGCTCCAATCAGATAAGAGAGAACCGTCAAACCAACATCAAAATGATATCCTTCTGGCAAATGGCTAGCCAGCATCCCCACAAAATGCATCGACCATATCGCTAGGCCTAAAATCAGACCACTCGCTACTAAAATGCTTTTTTCAAACTTTTTATAAGCAGCTTTAAAAACGAGCTCTTCCATTGAAACTGCAGCGTAACAGATCACGACTGCAACCAGAATGGAAACGATGACCAATGTGCTATCGTAATCAACGTGTACCATAAAGGACTTCCATGATTATTCAGTACTTTTTTTTATTTACTGAGCAAATTGCTCAAAATCAGAACGATCCTTCACACTCAAAGAAATATGAAGTTTATCTTCATAAACTTTTCCTAACAATAACATCATCTAGCATAAGGTCAAGTCTTTTTCACTTTATAAATCAATAGAATAAAAACATAAAATACAGTTTATTCCTATAAAAAATATTGTTTTTCCCATTCCATTTTTTATCTAAAGACTTACTTTATCTTTTACCCGATTATTTTAAAGTTTAAGTGATTACTCTTTTAATGCTGTGAATCGTGCAGATACCCCAAAGTATGCAACGATATTGCCTCAATCAAATACGAAATATACGTATTAAATCGATTAAAACATGAACAATATTAAGCCTATTTTTTATTTGTATTGTTATAACTCTGTTATCGAGCATCTACTATTTATTTCTAATTTCGGAAACATATATTGGCTTTTGCTGTACACAATAAACTTCTATACCAAATTTTGTAATTAACGCTACTATCGAAGCAGCTATCATAGAAACTCCAAAACCTATCCCACTTAAACAACTTACGACGGAACTAACAATATATTTTTTATCTAGCACCAGCTGCAACCCATTACTAAACCAAGCTTTATAAATTTCACTATCAGGGTTACATAATGAGTTATACAAGACACGTTTTACAGATTCAAATATTGTTAAGCCGACCTCTTTATCTTTAACTTTTTGATCTGGGCTTGGTAATGCTAATCTTTCTGTGAATGTGAGTTGTTTAGTTGAATAATCATGCACTATATAAATTAAATCCTTAGTTGACTGCGGCGAATTTTTTCCAATCTGGCTAAAAATCTCATCTTCTGTTAAATTCTGAATAATTCTAATAGCTTCTTTTTCAATATCATCTTGATCTAGATAAAAACTCTCATAACCTGTTAAAGTTGCTAAGGCCACCTCCTCATTAAATCTATTTATAATTTCATAATGAAAAATCTCTCTAGTCCTATCAGTTTTAATAACTGTATGATTTACTAAAACTTCTTTAATATATTTTTTAGCAGCCTCCACATCTTTCATTCTAAGATGGCAAATTGCTAATAGTGAAACTGTTTCTAAATAAATCCTAGTGTTTTTATTAATAACTAAAATATTTGAATTCAATAGTGATAAAGCATACTTCGTATCATTCAATTCTATAGCAAGTTCGCACAACTTATTCTTGGATTGCACCAATCTAACAAAATGCTTTGTTGGCCTTAAGATACTTTGAATATCAACAACTATTTCTTTAGCAAACTTATAATTTTGTTCATTGATAGCTCTATTTAATCTTGGTTCCAAAACTTTTAATTTATTTTTCTGTAAATCCGTTAATGGTAAATTCATTCCCCACCCAAAGCCAATTACCAAAAAGTAAAAATATAAAACCCTGCTCTTTCACAGGGTTTTATAGCACAGAATCATATAATTAGAGAATTAGTTCTTCTCTTTGTCTACGATCTTGTTCGCTTGAATCCAAGGCATCATCGCACGTAACTTGTTACCAGTTACTTCGATACCATGTGCAGCGTTTTGACGACGACGAGCAGTCATAGATGGGTAGTTTAACGCACCTTCTTGGATGAACATTTTCGCATATTCACCAGACTGGATACGCTTCAATGCATTACGCATTGCTTCACGAGACTGTTCGTTAATAACTTCAGTACCCGTTACATATTCGCCATATTCAGCATTGTTTGATACTGAATAGTTCATGTCCGCGATACCGCCTTCGAACATCAAATCAACGATCAATTTCAATTCGTGTAAACATTCGAAATATGCCATTTCTGGTGAATAACCCGCTTCAACCAAAGTTTCGAAGCCCATTTTCACCAATTCAACCGCACCACCACAAAGAACTGCTTGCTCACCGAATAAGTCAGTTTCAGTTTCTTCACGGAAAGAAGTTTCGATGATACCAGTACGACCACCACCTACGCCAGAAGCATAAGAAAGTGCAACGTTACGTGCATTACCAGACGCATCTTGATGAATCGCGATTAAATCAGGAACACCTGAACCACGTTGGAATTCTGAACGTACAGTATGACCTGGTGCTTTTGGTGCAACCATAATCACGTCTAAGTCTTTACGTGGAACAACTTGGTTATAAAGAATAGAGAAACCATGTGCAAATGCTAGAGTCGCGCCTTCTTTGATATTTGGTTCAATCACATCACGATAAAGCTGAGATTGGAACTCATCTGGAGTCAAGATCATGACTAAGTCAGCTTGAGCAACAGCAGCTGGAACTTCAGATACTTTAAGACCTGAATTTTCAGCTTTTTTCCAAGAAGTAGAACCTGCACGTAAACCAACAGTGACATCTACGCCAGAGTCTTTTAAGTTAAGTGCGTGAGCATGACCTTGTGAACCATAACCAATAATTGCAACTTTCTTGCCTTGGATGATTGATAAGTCACAGTCTTTATCGTAAAAAATTTGCATCTGTTTTCTCCGCTAAAATTTTTGTCATTTCCCTTGTTATACAAGGACAGATTTGGTCGCTCCCGATTTTGGCATTGCTTTGGCCAAAATCGGGAGAAATATATACTAAATTGTTAGAACTTTTTCGCCACGCGCGATGCCTGAAACACCTGAGCGTACAACCTCTAGGATGGTATTTTCAGCCAATGCATCAATAAAACCATCAATCTTGTCGGTAGTACCAGCGATCTGAATGGTATAAGTCGTTGGCGTTACATCAACGATTTGAGCGCGGAAGATATCAGCAGTACGTTTGATTTCAGCACGAGCCGCTCCCAACGCTTTTACTTTAATCAACATCAACTCACGTTCAATGTGTGCACCTTCAGACAGGTCAACCACTTTCACGACTTCAACCAGTTTGTTCAACTGCTTGGTAATTTGTTCAATTTTATGGTCATCACCATAAGTCGTTAAGGTCAGACGAGATAAGGTTTCATCTTCAGTCGGCGCAACATTTAAAGTCTCAATGTTGTAGTTACGTTGGCTGAATAAGCCTACTAAACGAGAAAGCGCACCAGCTTCGTTTTCAACGAGTACCGAAATAATATGTCTCATTAGGTACGCTCCCCTTTTCCTAACCACATGTCTTGCATCGACTGACCTGCGATCAACATTGGATAAACATGCTCAGTCCGATCGACCATGACATTAATGAATACACATTTATCATTAATCGCCATCGCTTCAGCGAGTTTAGACTCAAGCTCATCTGCATGATCGATTTGAATACCGACATGACCATAAGCTTCCATTAACTTAGCGAAATCAGGCAATGAATCGACATAAGAACTTGAATGACGTCCTTCGTAGTTCATATCTTGCCACTGTTTCACCATGCCCAAAGCTTGGTTATTTAAGCAAAGAATTTTCACATTTAAGCCATATTGCTTACATGTTGATAATTCTTGGATACACATCTGAATCGATGCTTCACCTGTAATACACACCACTTGCTGATCAGGGAATGCAAGCTTGGCTGCCATCGCATATGGCAAGCCAACACCCATGGTGCCTAAGCCACCAGAGTTGATCCATTGGCGTGGACGTTTGTATTTATAGTAGTTTGCACCAAACATTTGATGCTGACCAACGTCAGAGGTAATGATCGCTTCACCATTGGTCACACGGTCCAGTGCTTCAACCACTTGTTGTGGTTTCATTTCACCATTTTTAGCCGCTTCATAACGCAAACCATGCACTTTACGCCACTCATTAATTTGAGACCACCATGCTGCAATCGCTTCAGGGTTTGGCTTAGAAACATTCATCTGCTTGAGTTGTGCCAACATTTCTTGCAACACAGGCTCTACTGCACCCACGATCGGGATGTGCGCCATAATGGTTTTTGAAATGGTTGCTGGATCGACATCAATGTGAATGACTTTAGCATTGAGACAGAATTTAGCAGGGTTGTTGGTTACACGGTCATCGAAACGCGCACCAATCGCTAAAATCACATCTGCATTATGCATTGCCATGTTGGCTTCATAGGTTCCATGCATCCCCAACATACCCACGAATTGTGGATCATTTCCTGGGAAAGCACCTAAGCCCATCAAAGTATTGGTGACTGGATAACCCAATAAATGTGCAAGTTCAGTCAACAATCCAGAAGCATTACCTTGAACAACACCACCGCCTGTATAGATCATTGGGCGTTTCGCGGTAATCAGCTCATCAATTGCTTTACGAATCTGACCTGAGTGACCACGTGATGGTGGTTGATAAGAACGCATCTTCACTTTTTCAGGATATTCGTAGGCAAATTTATCTGCTGGATTAGTTACATCTTTAGGAATATCGACCACAACTGGACCCGGACGACCAGAAGATGCGATATAAAATGCTTTTTTAATAATGGCAGGAATTTCGCTGGCATGACGCACTTGGAAACTGTGTTTTACGATTGGGCGCGAAATCCCAACCATATCTGTTTCCTGAAAGGCATCTTCACCAATTAAATGACTCGCAACCTGACCAGACAGAATCACCATTGGGATTGAGTCCATATATGCAGTTGCGATTGGAGTTACAGTATTTGTTGCACCTGGACCAGAAGTAACAAGAACAACACCTGTTTTCCCTGTTACGCGTGAATAAGCATCTGCCATATGACCAGCAGCTTGCTCATGACGTACAAGGTAATGATTGATTTTGTCTTGTTGAAAAAGCGCGTCATAAATATGTAAAACTGCGCCGCCTGGATAACCAAAAACATGCTCTACGCCTTCGTCCGCGAGGGCACGAACGAGCATTTCACCACCAGATAAAAGTTCCAACGTGATTCACCCTATGTTTACACAATTTATGGGAGGCATAAATTGTGTTTCATTCATTAACTTATGCACTTTTTGTATGTGTGCGTATTCTACTCGTTTTTGCTGCAATAGGAAAAATTTTCTGACTCATCAGCCGTATAAGCTGTTATTACATCTCGAATCAAAACATGTTGGGATAAACATATTTCAAAAAATCATTCTCTCGGCTAGAAAGAATGTCCATTGCAAGCCATGACATTTATTCGAAGGGTGATCAAATAAACGCATATAAAACTAAAGCAAGCATTTTTGTTGCTTTCCTGCACAAAGTCAAGATTAAAGGAACAGATTTTATATAATATTTTTTGGCTGCTGTTTTTTTAAACAGCGCAGTTATAAAAATAACTGCATATTCAAATGAGTTTTATTTCAATTATTGTACTTTTGGTATTTATAATTTCCAGTTAAAGTATTTATTTTGAATATTAAACAACTGATCGGATCAAATGATCTTGGGGAAAATCACAATGCAATCATCTCATTTAAAAACAATTACATCCATAACCTTAACTAGTTTGTTCATGTTCTGTTCTGGCCAAATATATGCTCAACAATATTATAAATGGATCGATGCGAATGGTTCGACGCATTACACCACTACTCCACCACCTAAAGGAGCAAAACGCTTAGATAAAATTTCAACTTATGGTTCAAATAACAATCAAAGCAGTCCCAATGCTTCTTCACAAAATCAGCAAACTACACCTCAACACAACACCTCATCGAATACAAATCAGCTTCAACAAGAAAATATGCATGGAGATGAAACACCCCAACCACAAAATATAGGAATAGCAGCAGCACCAGTAGAACAATAACTTAAAAGTTTAGGGAGAGTGTCCAAGACATTCTCCTCACTTATATCCAATAAAAACACTGCTAAAAACTGACATTTCACCCCGTTTTGCGCTATGCTGTGCAGCAATTATTTTCCACTTATTTTGTTGTATCGCATATCCCTATGACGACTTCTCACATTGACGCCGAATATCAAGCAAGTGCCATTGAGCCTCAAGTTCAACAAGACTGGGACAATCGCAAAGTTTTTAAAGTTGCAGACACTGTAGAGGGTAAACATCGCTATATCCTATCGATGTTCCCCTATCCAAGTGGCAAACTGCATATGGGCCATGTGCGTAACTACACGATTGGCGATGTGATTAGCCGTTTTTACCGCCTAAAAGGTGAAACCGTTCTACAACCAATGGGTTGGGATGCATTTGGTTTACCTGCGGAAAATGCAGCGATTGCCCATCAAGTTGCTCCAGCAAAATGGACCTTTGAAAACATCGCTTATATGCGTGACCAATTAAAAAAATTGGGCTTATCTGTCGATTGGGATCGTGAATTTGCTACCTGTACCCCTGAGTACTATCACTGGGAACAATGGTTATTCGTTCAGCTTTATAAGAAAGGCTTGATCTATCGTAAGCTTTCAACCGTGAACTGGGATCCTGTAGACCAGACCGTTTTAGCCAATGAACAAGTTGAAAATGGTCGTGGTTGGCGTTCAGGTGCATTGGTTGAAAAACGTGATATTCCAATGTACTACTTCCGCATTACGGACTATGCACAAGAATTATTAGACGATTTAGATACCTTAAAAGATGGCTGGCCTCAGCAAGTCTTGACCATGCAGCGTAACTGGATTGGTCGTTCAACAGGGATGGAAATCACTTTCCCTTCTGCAAGTCCTGACGTGTATGCAGATAGCTTAACTGTCTATACCACTCGTGCAGATACCCTGATGGGTGCAACCTATGTCGCTGTTGCTGCTGAACACCCAATGGCATTGAAAGCAGCGGAAAGCAACCCTGTACTTGCTGCATTTATTGAAGAATGTCGCATGGGTTCAGTCGCTGAAGCTGATTTAGCCACTGCTGAAAAGAAAGGCATGGCAACGGGCTTATTTGTGAAGCATCCAGTCACTGGTGAAGAGTTGCCAGTATGGATCGCCAACTACGTGTTGATGTCATATGGTTCGGGTGCGGTAATGGCTGTGCCTGCACATGACGAACGTGACTTTGAGTTTGCCAATAAATTCAACCTGCCAATCAAACAAGTCATTGATGCTAAAGGCGTTGATGATGCTGAATACACTGCAGCTGAATGGCAGGAATGGTATGGCTCTAAAGAAGGCAAACTGGTCAATTCTAGCGAATTTGATGGCTTAACCCTCCAAGACGCTTTTGATGCATTCCTTGCAAAACTAGAACCACAAGGTTTAGCGAACGCGAAGGTTCAATTCCGTTTACGTGACTGGGGTGTATCTCGTCAGCGTTATTGGGGTTGTCCAATTCCAATGATCAACTGTAATACATGTGGTCAAGTCCCTGTTCCAGAAGATCAATTGCCTGTGGTATTACCGACTGATGTGGTTCCAGATGGTTCTGGCAATCCATTGAACAAGATGCCAGAGTTCTATGAAACAAAATGTCCAAACTGCGGTGGCGATGCACGTCGTGAAACCGATACATTGGATACTTTCGTAGAATCATCTTGGTACTATGCGCGTTACGCATCGCCTGACTTTACGGGCGGTCTAGTTAAACCTGAAGCTGCGCAAAACTGGCTTCCAGTCAACCAATACATCGGTGGTGTAGAGCACGCGATTCTGCATTTACTTTATGCACGTTTCTTCCATAAATTGATGCGTGATGAAGGTGTGGTACAAGGCAATGAACCATTTACTAACTTGTTAACGCAAGGTATGGTCTTGGCAGATACCTTCTATCGCGAAGCTGAGAATGGTAAGAAGACTTGGTTTAACCCTGCTGATATCGAGTTAGAACGTGATGAGAAAGGTCGTATCCTTTCAGCTAAATATTCAGGTGATGGCCAAGAAGTTGTGATCGGCGGACAAGAAAAAATGTCCAAGTCGAAAAACAATGGTATCGACCCACAAGCGATTATTGATCAATACGGCGCAGATACCGCACGTGTATTTATGATGTTCGCTGCACCACCAGATCAATCATTAGAATGGTCTGATGCAGGTGTTGAGGGTTCAAACCGCTTCTTGAAACGCGTATGGCGTTTAACGTCTGGTTTCTTGGAAAAAGGCAATCAAGCAACGGCGATTGATCGCAGCAAACTTTCAAAAGATGCGCAAGACTTACGTCGTAAAACCCACGAAACTATTCAAAAAGTGGGTGATGACATCGAACGTCGTCATGCTTTTAATACTGCAATTGCAGCATTGATGGAATTGCTGAATGCTAGCAATAAGTTTGAAATCAAAGATGACAATGACGTTGCGGTTGCGCGCGAAGCCATTACGACATTGTTGACTTTACTTGCGCCATTTGCACCGCACTTGAGTCAAACCTTGTTAACTCAGTTCGGAATGGATTTAACCACAGTTGAATTCCCACAAGTCGATGAGTCTGCGTTAACCCGTAATACACAAACGATTGTTGTACAAGTGAATGGTAAACTTCGTGCTAAGTTAGACGTCGCTGTCGATATCTCTAAAGAAGATTTATTGGCTCAGGCAAAAGCGTTACCAGAAGTTCAACAATTCTTAACTGGTCCAACCAAAAAAGAAATCGTTGTACCAAACAAATTGGTGAATTTAGTCGTTTAAACTGTAAGGGCGTATTATATACGCCCTCATTGTCTATGAGGAATGGATATGCACTTAGCACAACGTTTAGCTGCGATTGTTTTAACCTTAGGTCTAAGTGCAGGCTTAGTCGGCTGTGGCTTTCACTTAAAAGGCAATAATCCAGCGGCAACACCACTGGTCTATAACAAACTGACTTTAGTTTTGCCTGACTATACTGATGAGTTGGAAAACCGACTGAGTATTTATCTCAGTGCAACAGGCGTACAACTGAGCAATTCAAATGATGCTTATGTACTACGCATTTTGGATTACACCCCTCGCCGCCAATTACTGAATGGTAAATTGACCGAGGTTCTGCTTCGTTTGACAGTGACTTTTCAAATTGAAGACCGTCAAGGCAATAAAATTACTGAACCGCGTACTTTAACCGCATCACGCACTTACCAATACGATGTCGCAACAGTCAACACGGATAATCAACAAGAAGCTTATCTGAATCGTATTGTGATTGATGATGTAGCTCAGCAAGTGACGCGTCAGATCGCAGCAAATCGCCTACCTAAAGCTCAATCATAATCTGTATCTATGAAACTAGATTATGTTCAGGCGTTAAAAAGGGTTAAAGATGCTCGTGGTGCATGGATCATTCATGGTCAAGAGCCTCTACTCGAGCAGAATCTGCTCGACACCTTTCGTAAGAGCTGGCAGCAACAAGAGGTTGAACGCCAGCGTTATGATATTAGCAGTGTCAATGATTGGAAAAATGTCTTTAATGCCCTGAATAGTTTGTCGCTGTTTTCTCAACAACTGGCAATCGAAGTTCATGGCAATATCAAACCCGATGCCAATGGCTTAAAACAACTCAAAAGTTATATACAACACAATGAACATAATTTATTACTGATTGTTTTACCTAAACAAGACAGTGGTAACCTTAAATCTGCATTTTTCCAAGTGGTCGAAGCCAATGGTGTGGTGGTGCCACTCACCGCCACTTATCCTCAAGACCGACAACGTATTTTAAATATTGAAGCAGAAAAACTCGGTATTCAGTTAGATCAAGCAGCATGGCAATGGCTAATGCAGCATCATGAACATAACTTATTGGCTGCTAAAAATAGCTTGATGCGTGTTGCAGATACCTTCCCTGATATCCAACACATTCAGACTGAACAATTGTATGCCTGTTTGCAGGATCAGTCGCGTTATACCACGTATGATTTAAGCGATGCCTTACTGGCGGGAAACTTAGCGCAATCTGTTAAAATTTATCAATACCTGATTGCAGCGGGCGAGCCTGACAGTCTGATTTTATGGACGCTGAGCAAAGAAATGCGTTTATTGATGCAACTGTTTGAACAACCACAAAACGCCTTGCAACTGGGTATTTGGAAAACCAAAGTATCAAACTATCAACAGGCGCTACGTCGTCTAAATCCGCAGCAGTTTCTCACATGGCCTGATTTATTATTACAGATAGATGCTGCCATCAAAGGCATGTCCAAACAGAATAGCAATCATTTAATGTTGCAAGCGATTAGCAAACTTTGCGGTACAACTTTATTTACCCAATCTTCGTAAACCGATAAAAGCGCTAGATCAAATAAGAAAATAGAGAATAATTCTCATTATAGATTAAAAATATTCACGCTTTATCCTTATTTCACTTTTATACTAAACAAAATTTTTTAATTACGCGCTTGTACCATGCCAAAAATGATTTCTAAAAAAGTTAGACCTGTAAAAACAATCATCATTGTGGTCAGCATTCTGGTGATCGCCCTACTCAGTTGGCTGATGTTAAAGCCGAAAGAAACTGCACCGCAGTACATTACTGCTGAAGTGAGTCGTGGTGATATCGAAAGTTCAGTTTTAGCGACAGGCGTATTAGAAGCGACTAAGATGGTCAGTGTCGGCGCGCAAGTTTCAGGTCAAGTTAAAAGGATGTATGTGCAACTTGGTGATCAAGTTAAACAAGGACAACTGATTGCCCAAATTGATTCTGTTCGCCAAGAAAATGAATTGAAAACAGCCGAAGCCAGTATTAAAAATCAACAAGCGCAATTGGCAGTTCAACAAGCCAACCTTGCGAAAGTAGAAGCAGAATACAAACGCCAACAAACCATGTTCAGTCAAGATGCCACCTCTCGTGCTGAACTAGAATCTGCATTAGCCAGTTACAAAACGGCTCAAGCACAAATCGCGGCCATCAATGCGCAGATTGAACAATCACGCTTAACCCTTGCAACCACAAAAGAAGACTTGGGATATACCCAAATCGTTGCGCCGATGGACGGTACGATTGTGGCAATTGTGACCGAAGAAGGTCAAACGGTGAATGCCAATCAAACTGCACCCACCATTGTGAAACTTGCAACGTTAGATACCATGACGGTTAAAGCACAGATTTCTGAAGCGGATGTGATGCGCGTTGAAAAAGGCCAAACGGTTTATTTCACAACTTTAGGCAATAGTGAGAAAAAACATTACGCAAAATTACGCCAAGTCGAACCTGCACCCAATTCAATTAATACCGAAAATACCAACACCAGTTCGTCATCTACCAGCTCTGCTGTGTACTATAACGCGCTGTTTGATGTGCCAAATGAAGATGGCAAATTACGTATTGATATGACAGCGCAGGTTTATATTGTGTTGGCTGAGGCAAAAAATGTGCTCACCGTGCCAGCTTCAGCGTTACAAACAAGTAAACGTCCAAATCGAAAAGATCGCGGAACAGATAAAACCGAAACCAAAGATGGCGCAAAATCGCAACAACCGAAACGCCTCGAGTTGACCGCGGATGAACAAGCATTAATTACGCAAGGCAAAGCATCAACCAGCATGATTCGTGTACTACAAGCAGATGGCAGCATCCAACCACAACCTGTGTTAATTGGTCTCAATAATCGTGTCACAGCGCAAGTCATCAAAGGTCTGAAACAAGGTGATCAAGTAGTGATTGCCGATGCTTCAGATAGCTCAAATGAAGCGGCAAAACGTAGTAGCCAACGTGCGATGAGAATGTAATATGACTCAAAATCAAATACATTCATCTCAGCCTCTACTTGAGGTCACTGACCTCACGCGTGAATTTCCTGCGGGCGAAGGAACAGTACAGATCCTCAAAGGCATTAATTTAAAAATTTATGCGGGTGAATTGGTCGCGATCGTCGGTCAGTCAGGTTCAGGCAAATCAACCCTAATGAACATTTTAGGATGTTTGGATAAGCCGAGCGCTGGAAGTTATCTGGTGAGTGGACGAGAAACACGTCAGCTCGAACCCGATGAACTGGCACAATTACGCCGAGAATATTTTGGTTTTATTTTCCAACGCTATCATTTGCTAGGAGATCTTAGCGCTTCAGGAAATGTAGAAGTTCCAGCCATTTATGCAGGTGTGGAAAGTCATTTACGTCAGCAACGATCTGCTGAATTATTATCCGAGCTTGGGCTTGAAGAACGCCTACATCATCGACCAAGCCAGCTTTCTGGCGGACAACAACAACGTGTTTCGATTGCTCGCGCCTTGATGAACGGCGGCGATGTGATCTTGGCAGATGAGCCAACAGGTGCATTGGATAAAAACAGTGGCGTTGAGGTGATGCGTATTTTACGTGAACTCAATGCCAAAGGTCATACTATTATTCTGGTGACCCATGATATGAATGTCGCTAAAAATGCGACACGAATTATTGAAATCAGTGATGGTAATATTATTTCAGATCGCGCCAATACGCCTGAAAATACCGATCCTGATTTAGAACATCATCCCTTACAACGCAATCCGCAAAAGAAAACCTCTGCTTGGCGATCTTTCTTTGATCGTTTAGGTGAAGCATTCCGTATGGCATTGCTTGCAATGAATGCCCATCGCATGCGTACGTTTTTGACTATGCTCGGCATTATCATCGGGATTGCATCCGTGGTATCTGTTGTAGCGTTGGGTAATGGTTCGCAAAAACAAATTCTAGAAAATATTAGCAGTCTCGGTACCAACACTATCACCGTTTATCAAGGACGAGGTTTTGGTGATACCTCCAGAGCTTCTCAAGTTAAAACCCTTGTCCCTGCCGATGCAGATGCACTCGCGGAGCAACCCTATGTCGATGGCGTCAGTCCATCGGCCAATACCAGTGTGACTTTACGTTTCAAAGATACCGAAGCATCGGCAACGGTCAATGGTGTCAGCGAAGACTTTTTCTATGTTCGAGGAATGACTTTTAAATCAGGTCAGCCTTTTGACAAAGATGGCGTCACCCAACGTGCGCAGGATGTGGTGATTGATACCAATACTGAGAAAACCTTTTTTGCGGATGGGACCAATCCCGTCGGTCAAGTGATTCTTCTGGGCAGTGTACCGAGTCGAATTATTGGTGTGATTGATGCTCAGCAAGGTTTCATGGGCAATTCTGACAGCTTGAATGTCTATCTCCCCTACTCGACAGTTATGAGTCGCATGTTAGGTCAATCCAACGTTCGCAGCATCATCGTGCGAATTAAAGATGAATACCCAAGCAGCGCAGCTGAAAATGCCATCCTGACACTGCTTGAACAGCGTCATGGTGCACAAGACGTATTTACTCAGAACTCAGACAGTATCCGTGAAACCATCCAGCAAACCACAGCAACCATGACTTTGTTGATTTCAGCCATTGCCGTGATTTCATTGGTGGTGGGTGGTATTGGCGTCATGAATATCATGCTGGTTTCTGTGACTGAGCGTACTCAAGAAATCGGGGTACGTATGGCGGTCGGTGCTCGACAAAGCGATATTTTGCAACAATTCCTGATCGAAGCCATTCTGGTCTGCTTGTTGGGTGGCGTACTTGGAGTACTGCTCTCTTTGGGCATTGGACAAATCATTGGGCATTTCGCCAAAGGCATTATTGAAATGAGTTACTCGACCACGTCAATCGTCGCAGCCTTTGTCTGTTCAAGTCTCATTGGTATTGTTTTTGGCTTCTTACCAGCACGAAATGCCGCCCAACTCGATCCTGTTGCCGCTTTAGCGAGAGAATAATAGCGAAAAAATCTATCCCAGAAATATGATACACGTGAACGTCATCCGCAACCTGCGTGGTATCAACAGAATACTGTTTCTGCGATAGATTAAGATAATTGAAAAAATATGACAGGTTTTGCGGATGACTATGCCTTTGCTTACTTTGGGCGAAACCAAAGTAAGTCTAGCTGAAAGCTTATCCTAAAGTTGGATGAGAACTCGGTAAGACACCGTTACAGCCTTATTAAGGATACAAAAATGAAGAAGCTTAGCCTTGCTTTATGCTTGAGTACAACACTTGTAGGTTGTACCGCTATCGTCAAAACACCTTATAACGCACCCGCTGTACAAGTACCACAACAGTTCCAATACGATGCACAAAAAAATCAAAATGTGAATCTGACCGATCAATGGTGGACACTGTTTAATGATGCTCAACTCAACCAACTGGTTGATCAGGTTTTGGCTAAAAACAGTGATCTTATCGTTGCAGGCATCACCTTAAAACAAGCCCGTTTACAAGCTGGATTGGCAGAAAATAGACAAGGACTGCGTACCAGTTCCAGTGTATCTACAGGCCATAACTATGACCTGCGCTCAGGTGATGGCAGTGATCGCGGCCTATCAACCAGTTTGGGTGTGAGCTATGAGTTAGATTTATTTGGAAAATTGGCAAATCAAACTGAAGCCAGTCGTTGGGAGGCGCAAGCTAGTGAACAAGACTTACAGGCTACGGCGCAAAGTCTGGTCGCAACAACAGCAAAACTCTACTGGCAACTTGGCTATCTGAATGAACGCTATCAAACGGTTCAACAAAACTTAGCTTCCACGCAGAAAATCTACACTTTGGTGCAATCGCAATACAAAGCAGGTGCGGTATCAGGTCTGGATTTGACCCAAGCGGAACAATCGGTACAAAGCCAAAAAGCCAGCCTCAGCCAAATTGAACAACAACGTGTAGAAGCACGTACAGCGATTGCGGTACTGCTGCATCAGCCTGTACAACAACTGAATATACAAGAGCCAGTGCAATTACCACGCAATGCTTTGCCTAATATCGGGGTAGGTTTGCCTGCGGAAATCTTATCTCGTCGTCCAGATTTGCAAGCCTCGGAATTACGTTTACGTAAAACTCTTGCCAATAAAGATGCGACCAAAGCGAGTTATTATCCATCGATCAATTTGACAGGCAACTTAGGTGCTTCGAGTACCTCATTGACTCAACTTCTACAAAATCCAGCGCTAACCTTGGGTGCAAGTTTAAGCCTACCCTTCCTTCAATATAATGATATGAAGAAAGATATTGCCATTAGTGATCTTGAATATGAAAAAGCCATTACTCAATATCGTCAAGGTCTATATCAAGCCTTTGCCGATGTCGAAAATGCTTTATCCAATCGAATGCAGTTAAATCAACAAGTTCAACTTCAACAACGAAATGTAGAACTTGCAGAAAAAACTGAACATTTAACGGAAGTACGATATCGCAATGGTGCAATTGCCTTGAAAAACTTACTCGATGCTCAAGCAACCACCCGTAACGCACGACTCAGTTTGGTTGAAACCAAGCAAAATCAATACAATGCCTATGTCACTTTGATGCAAGCACTAGGTGGAAGCCCGATCAAACAATAGTCTATCTAGGCTATTGTTTTAATTCTGCTTGATCATTTACATTGGTATGAATCAACTGAGAGGATTTCACTTTATCATGGGCATCAAATACAACCTCATATGAGAGTTTTTGACCATTAAAGTAGATCTCTGTAGGTGAACCAATAATTTCCCATAGACCAATCGTGGCGATATCCGCAGTGGTATGCCACATTGTGCGGCTGATTCGTGCTGCTTTTGAATAACCCTGTTGAAAGGTATAAATTTCTTTTCGTTCACCATTGAGGGTTTCTGATACCACAGGAGCACCTAGTTCAGAAATCACGTGATTACGATGTTTTCCAACTTCTAAAACGGTCAAGTTCTTTTTATGCGGTTGATTACTTGCCATAACCGCGGCACAACCTTGTAGCGAAAGTAGCATCGCTAAGCCCAATACAATTACAATTTTCTTCACGTTATGACGACCTTCCCCGAAGCGTTAAAAAATAATATGTTTATCGATACTCTATTTAAAATTTTCGATTAAACAAAAAACCAGCATTAATTATCATATAAAGTATGGGGTGACAAATGATTAATTATACTTATTGATATATATTTTCAATAGATTCCTAATTGTTGAATTAAATATAAAATCAAACCGTATGAAATGATTTTGTTCATAGCTTTTGTGTTGACCTAAATATTGCTGTTTTATATGCTGATCTAAATATAATTACATAAGATAAAAAATCTAATTGACTATAATTTATTTTCAGTTCACTTATGTTATATGACTACCGAATTTAAATTACTTACGATATGTTAACTTACAAGCAAGCCCTTATACTCGCAGAAACATGGTGCCGCGTTCTTTGCGGAGATGGAGTACAAATTATTATCGATAAGGTTATGAAGAAACCATACGGTTGGATTTTCTTCTACCAGAATACTTCATTTTTGGCATCTGATGACTACCACCACGCTTTGGCTAGTAACGCACCAATTATTATTGATAGAGTTAATGGTGAGATTAGAGTCACAGGTACTAGCAAACCATTGAGTGAGTATCTCGCGGATTATGAGGCGACGATCCCAAAGGCACGACTAGAGTTGAGTTTGCCAAATGAGCCTTAATTTTACAAACAACATCCTAGAAGTCTAATGCCAACCCATAAGCATTGTTGCGTTTTATGACAAGGAGTTGCTACGCGTCAGTTCAACGAAGCTTCGGATTTGTTAGAGTTTAAAGCCTCACTATTTAAAAAACAAAGCCGCTATCAAAGCGGCTTTATCATATGATTTAGATCAATCTAATTATTCATCATCCATCATTGATTGGCTCATACCTACAGTATTAAAACCACCATCAACATACATGATTTCACCTGTAATGCCCGAAGCCCACGGTGAACAAAGGAATAATGCAGCATTACCCACTTCCTCAATGGTCACATTACGTTTTAAAGGTGCAATCTTTTCATTCGCATCAAGCATTTTACGGAAAGATTTAATACCAGACGCCGCCAAAGTACGGATTGGGCCCGCAGAAATTGCATTCACACGAATACCATCAGCACCCAAGCTAGATGCTAAATAACGAACACCTGCTTCTAAAGATGCTTTCGCCATACCCATCACGTTGTAGTTTGGCATCACACGCTCAGAACCTTGATAAGTCAAGGTCAATAAGCAACCTTGACGCGCTTGTAATAATGGCTTTGCTGCACGAGCCATCGCAACAAAGCTATAAGCACTAATGTCATGCGCGATTTTAAAACCGTCACGGTCTGTCACGTCGGTAAAATCACCATCTAATGTATGTGCTGGTGCGAAACCAATTGAATGCACTACACCATCCAAACCATCCCAATGTTTTGCTAACTCAATAAAGGTGTTGTCAATTTCTGCGTCAACAGCAACATCACAAGGGAAAACCAAGTCTGAACCAAATTGTGCGGCAAAATCATCGACACGTTTTTTCAGCTTATCATTTGGATAAGTAAACGCCAGCTCTGCACCTTCACGATGTAAAGCTGCCGCAATGCCATAAGCAATCGACAACTTACTTGCAACACCTGCGATTAAAAAACGCTTACCAGTTAAAAGTCCTTGTGACATCTTATTCTCACTCGAAAAATTTTCACCCATAATGCCAATATTCAGCATTTTCCGAAATTGCATAATGCATCTTTTTTACAATCTTGCATAAAAAAACGCCCTCAATTGAAGGCGTTTGGTGTTTTTACTGACTTAATACAGGCTCATTACTTTTGGATCAGGCTCAATAAACGCATAAATGAGTAATACATCCAGACCAAAGTGGCTAACAATGCAATACCACACACCCATTCAAATGTTTTAGGTGCGCCCTGCGCCGTGGCACGTTCAATCAAATCAAAATCCAAGATCAGGTTCAACGATGCAATCACCGCGACAAAAGCCGCAAAACCGATGCCTAACCAATTACTTTCGAACAGATAAGGAATGCTAGAACCCAATGCCAAACTTAAAAAGATCTGCACCACAAAAACCAAAGCAATCGCAATCGAAGCTGAAATCACAACTGCTTTAAACTTCTCAGTTGCACGAATCACTTGGAACTTATACAAGGCAAATAATACCAATGTAGTGACAAAGGTCGCCAGTAATGCTTGTAATGGTACACCTGGAAATTTCACTTGGAAAATAAAAGAAACACCACCTAAAAATGCGCCTTCAAATAAAGCAAAGGGAATCGCCAATACAGGTGCAGTATTCGGTTTAAAAGTTGTGAGCAATCCAAGAATAAGGCTGCCAACAATCCCTACGATGGTTGCGGCATAAGCAATTGAAAAATTAGCAGTGAAGGCACAATATAAAAATAGTCCGATACCAAGTATCGCTGCGATCACAGTTAATAGGACTGATTTCTGAATAGCCCCTTGGATCGTCATCGGCTCGGCCAAATCGCTATAGGTTTCAACTCGGGTTAAAATAGGATTATCGCTTTGCATGTCTGCTCTCTTTTTATAGTTCACGAAAATAAAATCTGAGTTTAAGCGATTTTAGCATCGCCCCCAAATATTTTTTACGTTCGATAAAAAAAGAGGCTTTCGCCCCTTTATTTAAATTCTTCGAGAAAGCTTATTTATTCATAATAAAAAAGTATTCACGATAATATTTCAATTCTGCAATCGAATCACGAATATCATCCATCGCTAAATGCGAGGCATTTTTCTTTAGACCGCTCATAATTTCAGGTCTCCAGCGTTTAGCCAGTTCTTTCACTGAAGATACATCCAGATTACGATAATGGAAAAATTGTTCCAACTCTGGCATTAAACGGTGTAGGAAACGGCGATCTTGGCAAATTGAGTTGCCACACATCGGTGAAGTCTTTGCATTGACCCATTTCATTAAAAATTCTAAGGTTTGCTGTTCCGCATCTTCAGCAGTCAGTTTACTGCGACGCACACGTTCAATCAGCCCCGATTGACCATGTTGTTTGGTATTCCACTCATCCATTGCGTTGAGCAAGCGATCTGATTGATGGATCGCTAACACTGGGCCTTCAGCCAAAATATTTAAATGATCATCTGTAATAATTGTTGCAATTTCAATAATCTGGTCATTATCCGTATCTAAACCCGTCATTTCGAGGTCAATCCAGATTAATCGTGTATCAGGGGTGCTGCTCATGGATAATATTTCTAATAGGTGTGAAAAACATCAATAGTAGCAAATTAATGCGAACTTGACTGTAACTCTCTCATCACTTCATGCTATTTTTGCGGTCTTATACATGTGGATTTTTGGGATATGAATGGCTTTAATTCGTAAGCGTCGTTTAACTGACCAGCAGCAACGTCGTATTGAAAAACAACACAAATCGCGTCAAGACGACATTGATACGTCGCAAGACCTTGATGGGTTGGTTGTTCAACATTATGGTCGTCAACTCGAAGTACAAGCTTTATCTGTGCCTGAACAGCACCCAGAATCCCCACAAGTGAACACAGGTGAGCCTGCACCATTTTGGAAATCGATTGAACTGGATAGTGTGTGGCGCTGCCATACTCGCACCAACCTCGAATTATTGGTCACAGGTGATCGCGTAAAGTGGCAAGCGGATCCCAATACGGGACTCGGTATTATCACGGCGATCTATCCAAGACAGTCATTATTGACACGTCCAGATCGTTATCACAAAGTAAAACCCGTTGCTGCCAATATCAGCTTGATTGTCATTGTATTTTCACCGCTACCAGAACCCGCGCCAACACTGATTGATCGCTATCTGGTGGCTTGTGCCGATGCCAATATTCCCGCCTTATTGGTGCTAAACAAATCCGATTTACTCAAAGAAAATGATCCGATTCTGACCCTGTTAAGTGAATATGAGACGTTGGGCTATGAAACGCTTATCTGCCACTCATACGGTGATTTATCTGCGCTTTCAGCTCGCATAGACAATGAAACGGTCGCTTTCGTTGGGCAGTCAGGTGTCGGCAAAAGCTCACTGATTAATACCATCGTTCCTGACGCTGCGCAAAAAACCAATATTATTTCTGAAAACTCTGCGCTGGGGCAACATACCACCACTTCAACCCGTTTGATTAAATTTGGAACAAACGGCGCATTGATTGATTCACCGGGAATTCGTGAGTTTGGACTGTGGCATTTAAGCTTAGAAAAAGTACGTACAGGATTTCCTGACATTGAGGCACATTTAGGGCTTTGCCAGTTCCGTAATTGCACCCATACCCATGAGAAAAATTGTGCTTTGAAACAAGCAGTTGTTGCGGGTGAGATTCTACCGCGTCGTTTAGATAGCTACTTACGACTGTTGGATGAGATTCAAGAAGCACAGCAAAAAAATTAGCATAAATTCAAATGAGCCCTTGAACTAAAGTTTTTGATCACCATACAGATAAGTTATACTCAGTGGCAGTTTTGATTTTAACTTTAGGTGACTTGTGGAACGTTGGTTTGAGTTTATGGGGAATCACCCCTTCTTATTTGGTACGCTTGCGGTACTCATCGTATTGTTCTTTGTTTTAGAAGGACAACGCAATGGTCGTAAAATTTCACCACAATCTCTCGGTATTTTGGTCAAAGCGAAAAATGCGATCTTGATCGACTTACGTGATGCGAAAGATTTCCGTGAAGGCCACATCAGTGGTAGCCGTAACATTTCATATAGCCAGATCACAAGCCACCTTGATGAACTCAAAGCAAGTGACCGCCCATTGGTTTTTATATGTAACTTAGGACAAGTGGCCGGCACTGCATTGCAAAAAGTGGGTCATGCTGACAGCTACCGCTTAGACGGTGGCATTAGCAACTGGAAAGCTCAGGGCTTACCTTTAGTCAAAAGTAAAACCAAAGCTTAAGGAGAGATGAAATGACAACCAATGTCACTATTTATTCAACGCTTTCTTGCCCATATTGCGTACGCGCCAAACAATTGCTTGAGCGCAAAGGTGTTGCTTATAAAGAAATTAATCTTTCTAATGAAGCACCTGAGGTTCGTATTGAATTAATGCAACGTACCAATCACCGTACAGTGCCTCAAATTTTTATCAACGACCAGTTTATTGGCGGTTTTGATCAACTTTATGCCTTAGAGCGTGAAGGAAAACTCGATCCATTATTGGCTTAATTAACAACAGTTCCATAATTTAAGGAAAAACGATGAGCGAAGAACAAGTTCAACCACAACTCGCGTTAGAACGTATTTACACAAAAGATATTTCATTTGAAGTTCCTGGTGCACACGTCTTCACCAAACAATGGCAACCAGAACTGAATATCAACTTATCTTCTGCCGCAGAAAAAATTGATCCAACACACTATGAAGTGTCTTTAAAAGTTGTGGTTCAAGCAAATAACGAAAATGAAACTGCGTTCATCGTTGATATTACTCAATCAGGTATCTTCTTGATTGATGGTGTAGAAGAAGATCGTCTTCCATATATCTTAGGTGCTTACTGCCCAAATATCCTATTCCCGTTCTTACGTGAATCAGTGAATGATTTAGTGACAAAAGGTAGCTTCCCACAATTGCTACTTACGCCAATCAACTTTGATGCTGAGTTTGAAGCGAATATGCAACGCCTACAAACTGAAGGTGCTGCACAAGGTCAAGCATAATCGTTATAACGATTGCTTCGATATAAAAAAGGACTGATTTTTCAGTCCTTTTTTATATCTAAATATTTAACAAACAATCGTTCTAAACGTTAAATTAATCCGAGCTTTATCCACTTTCTTTGTGGGTGGTAAACGATGCCACCAATAACTTTGCGTGGTATCTTTCATCACCAGCAAACTGCCATGCTCTAAATACAATTCTACTTTTTCCTTAGTCTGCTTATGTTTAAAAGCGAACTTTCTTTCCGCACCAAAACTCAATGATGCGATCGCACCTTCTTTTTTAAGATCTGTTTCCGCATCGCTGTGCCATGCCATTCCCTCTTCACCTGTATGGTAAAGATTGAGTAGACAAGAATTGAATGTTTCACCTGTTAATTGTTCAACTAATGCTTTTAGTTCAATCAGCTCAGATGTCCAAGGCAAAGCGTATTTGTTGATGTTTGAATAGGTGTATTCAAATGCGCGATCGCCATACCACGCTACTTTTCTTTTGGTGGTGATCTGCCGACCAAAAATGATGGCCTGATCATTTTGCCATGCGATGTTGTGCATCAGCTTCTCAAAATAATCATCCGCACTCAAACCTTCAACGACTTTGCCATAATACTGTACCGTGCCATCATAAGGTAAATGGTTATGATTGGGATCAGCTTCGATATCAAATAGTTGCATGTGTTTGCACTCCCTCCCAACCAATCATTGCCATTTTTCGGGTTGCTCCCCATTCATAGCCACCAAACGCTCCAGTGGACTGAATCACCCGATGACAAGGAATCAAAAAAGCCACAGGATTATTGCCGATTGCGGTACCCACTGCACGCGCTGCTTTGGGATGCTCAATGGCTTGGGCCAGTTCGCCATAAGTGGAAAGTTGCCCCATTGGGATCTTGAGCAAACTTTGCCAAACTTTCAATTGAAAGTCTGTGCCTTTCAAATGCAATTTAATATCAGCCAATCGACGCTGATCTTTTTGAAAAAGAACTAAAGCACTTTGTTGAAACTGGTCAGCTTGTTGTTTAAAAATGGCTTGGGGAAATTGAGATTTTAATTGTTCTAGCGCATCGGCTTGATGTTGCACAAAGGTGAGCGCACAAATCCCTTTATGCGTTGAGGCGATCAGCACCTCGCCAAAAAGTGTCTCTGCAAACTGATAATGGATGCTTAGGTTCTGCCCACCATGTTTATATTCGGCAGGTGTCATACCTTCGATTTGAATAAAAAGATCATGCAACCGGCTGGTGCTGGAAAGCCCTGTTGCAAAGGTTGCATCAAAGATACTGCCCTGTTGCTTTAAAATATTTTTAGCATATTCCACACTGATATATTGCAGAAACTTTTTCGGGCTGGTCCCCACCCATTCACTGAATAAACGCTGAAAATGGGCTGGGCTTAGATGAATATGAGCCGCGACCTCATCAAGTTGCGGCTGTTGCTGGAAGTTTTGCTGTATATAGGCAATCGCTTGAGCAATACGATCATAATTCCGTTGCTGTTGCATCTGTCTGCCCTCTTGTTGCTATTTCTCCACATTAACAAGCTTGCAGTCAGAAGAAAATCCGAAAGATGCTATTCATGCATATCCATACTCCCTTATGATGTCATACACCAACACCGCTACAGAAAAACAAGAGAGAATAATAATGCCCTTTACACCATTACACTTAGGCGTTGGTGCTTGCTGTAAAGCGGTAGCACAACAGCGTTTTAGCTTTATGATTTTTGGTGGCACACAGATCTTAATGGATATAGAGCCTTTACTTGGTCTAATTTATGGCTGGCAATATCTACACATCTACACATCTACACACACAACCTATTAGGCGCAACCCTGATTGGAGGCATTGCATTACTCATCGGCAAACCGATAAGCCAATGGATATTAAGAGCTATTCTAAAATACAGAGATTGGAAAATTTCGTGGAAAACAGCAGCAATGAGTGCATATATCGGTAGTTTTAGTCATATTTTATTAGATGCTTTCATGCATCACGATGTTTATTTCTTTTATCCGTGGATTTTGAAGAATCCATTACTCCATCTTATTCCCTATTCTCTTATTTTTTATAGCTGTATTTTCACTGCGATTTTTGGGGGTATATCTTGGCTTTATCTTTCTAAATACAAAAAATAAGAGGGCGTAAAATACACCCTCCTATATTTATTTATAAACGGCGACGTAATGCGTCAGCAATCGATTCAACCAATTGCTGCGAAATTTCCTGTTTAGAGGCTTTCTCTAATTCACGTTTTTTCATGTGGTAAGACTGGGCAAAGAATACCGTCATGGCATTTTCATCAGAAGCAAAACCAATATCAGGACGAGAGACGTCATTACACGCAATCATATCCAACTTCTTCGCAACCAATTTACCCGCAGCGTATTCTTCAACATTTTGCGTTTCAGCGGCAAAGCCGACCATAAATGGACGTTCCTGTTGCTGTGCGATAGTCGCCACAATATCTGGATTTTTCACTAAGGCAACCGCAAGTTCATCGCCTGCTTTTTTAATTTTATGTTCTGCCACTTGCGCCACGCGATAATCAGCAACCGCAGCGGTGGCGATAAAAATGTCACAACCGTCTGCCAGTTGATTCATGCTGACATCTAACATTTGCATGGCAGAACTGACATTTATTCGTTGCACACCATTGGGGGTATCTAAACTCACAGGACCTGCGACCAAGGTGACTTTCGCACCTGCTGCATAGCAAGCGGCTGCGAGCGCAAAGCCCATTTTACCTGTGCTATGGTTTGAAATATAACGGACAGGATCAATTGCTTCGCGGGTAGGACCTGCTGTAATCGTGACGCGCTTACCCGCCAATAAACCAAATTTCTCTGCGATCGCACGCTGTGCTTTATGAAAGTAAGCTGCAACTTGACGGGCTAGATCTTCAGGCTCAGGCATACGCCCCAAACCCACATCACCACAGGCTTGCTCACCCGCATCAGGCATAATCACATGCACGCCATCTTCAACCAAGGTTTGCAAATTACGCTGTGTTGCTTTTGCAGCCCACATTTGTTGATTCATGGCTGGTGCAACCCAAACAGGTGCTTTGGTCGCTAAATACAAGGTACTGAGCAGATCATCGGCCAAGCCATTGGCAAACTTAGCAATACTGTCACAGCTTGCGGGTGCAACTAAAATCAAATCAGCCCAACGCGCCAACTCGATATGTCCCATACCGGCTTCGGCCTCTGGATTTAACAATTCAGTATGGACTGGATTTCCAGAAAGTGCTTGAAAGGTCAAAGGCGTAATAAAAGCTTGTGCGCCATGTGTCATGACCACGCGGACATCAAAACCAAAGTCTTTTAAACGACGTACTAAAATGGCACTTTTATAGGCTGCAATGCCACCCGTGACCGCTAATATAATGTTTTTGTGGGGAATAACACTTAGATCGAAGCTCACAAACAGGATACCTTACTGTTGCAGTGGCGCTCACAATAGCATTAAATACGATCAGACCCAAGTGATGGGTTTTTAAAAAAGTCATAAACACAATAAAATCAAAGTGAACTGAACAATGAATCAATCGATTAAACAGTCCATCAAGGCATGGCCTGAACAAGAACGACCAAGAGAACGCTTATTACTTCAAGGGGCACAGAGTTTATCCGATGCAGAACTGCTAGCCATTTTTCTGCGCTCAGGCTCGAAGCAACATTCTGCAGTCGAATTATCTCGTATTTTGATACAACATTTTGGCGGCTTAAACCCAATTTTTGATGCTTCACTTGAAGATTTATCCCAGTTTAATGGCATCGCCTCAACCAAATATGCACAGCTTATGGCGGTCAAAGAGCTTGGACGGCGTTATCTGAATAATCATTTTCATCAACAAAGACTTTGTTTAGATCACTCAAACCTGGTACTTGATTATTTACGTTATGAACTGCAAGGTGAAAAACAGGAAGTATTTGCGGTGCTGTGTTTAGATGCGGAGTTAAGAAAATTACATTTCAAAAAATTGTTTTTTGGCTCGCAACATTCATGCAGTGTTTCATTGAATCAAACCTTGCGTTATGCCTTACAACAGCAAGCCTGCCAAATCGTGGTTGCCCATAATCATCCCTATGGCATCGCCCAACCTTCTCAAGAAGATATTTACCTGACACAGCAACTCAAGCAAGCGTGTAAATTACTTGAAATTAACCTCATTGATCACTTTATTATTGCATCAGATGGCTATTTTTCATTTTCTGAACAACAACTACTCAACCCTATTAAAATCAAACAATCTCGTCTTGACAAAGGCTGAAGCAAGCCTGAACATCAACAGATAAAATTAATGATCCAAATAACATGATTGTTCGTGACCAGCCGAGTATTTTTAAAGTTTTATTCTCATGGCGTGGGACGATTTTACCCAAAATTTTACCTTCTCTCGGATTTGTTATGCTCATCTCTGCCATCATTGGCGGTATTGAATATATACAATTATTTCGTTTCCCCGAGATTCCTTTAGTTGGCTTCACCCTGATCGGTGTTGTGCTTTCCATTTTCTTAGGCTTTAAGAACAGCGCCTGTTATGAGCGTTGGTGGGAAGCACGTAAACTATGGGGTGTTCTGATTGCCACAGCACGACATTTTGATCGCGATTGTCGCGTTTTAACCCAAGCACGACGTGAACGAGTCATTCAAAATGTAATTGTATTTGCGAATGTCCTGCGTGACCGCTTACGCCACCAAACTGCAAATCCAACGGAATTGACCGAAACCAGTGGCTTAAGCCAACAAGCGCTTACACAGCTTTATCAACAACATAATGCACCTCAATACACGCTGAGCCTGATTCAGTGGGAGCTTTTACAAGCACTCAAAGACGGTGAAATCTCAGATATTATTTACACGCAAATGAACCAGCATGTTGTCGCATTAAGTGAAATGCAAACAGGCTGTGATCGTATTGCCAATACCCCGATTCCTTTTGCTTATTCAGTACTGCTCAACCGTACCGTGTATTTCTTCTGTGTGATGTTGCCTTTTAGCTTAGGTTCTTTACTGGGCCTAGTAACGCCACTTTTGGTTGGCATTTTGGCTTATACCTTCTTAGGTTTAGATGCATTGAGCAGCGAAATCGAAGAGCCTTTTGGTACGCAAAGTAATGATCTGCCACTCGATGCCATGGTTCGAAACATCGAAATTGAGTTACTCGGAACACTCGGTCGTCCGACACCTCCGCCAATTCAGGCACATGATCATAATTTATTATAAAACTAAATCGCCCCTTAGCGTTGACGTATAGGGGCGACTTTCTTTTCCCGACCTCGATCCTGCTTTACTAAATAAAATGGGATGAAACCAAAGATTTAAAGCGCTCAGTAAATTGTCCATTCCAATAAGGATAATACGGATAAGGTGGATAAATCGCACTTACCTGATCGAGTCTATCCATCTGTTCCTGCGTCAATTGAATATCTTTAGCTTTTAAATTATCTCGTAGCTGTGTTTCATTTCGAGCACCTATCAGCACACTGGACACCGTTGGGCGTTGCAATAACCAATTTAATGCAATCTGTGGAATCGAATGGCCTGTTTCATCTGCGATTTCCCGCAATATATCAATCACATCATAGAGCAGCGCTTCATTCACTGGGGGAGCAAACTGCGCCGTCTCATGTAAACGGCTGCCCGCGGGAATCGGATGCTCCCGATCAAATTTACCCGTTAGACGGCCCCAACCCAAAGGACTCCAAACCACGGCTCCCATGTGTTGGTCATCATTTAAAGGCATCAGTTCCCACTCATAATCACGCCCAATCAATGAATAATAGACCTGATTCACCACAAATTTTTCATAACCATATTGTTCAGCAATCGCTTGAGCTTTCATGAGTTGCCAACCAGAGAAATTTGACACCCCGATATAACGCACCTTACCACTCCGCACCAGTTCATCGAGGGTTTTCATCAGTTGGTGCAAGGAAGTAAAGCTATCAAACTGATGCAATTGCAACACATCAATATAATCTGTTCCTAATCGCGTCAATGATTGTTCCACCGCATGCTGTAAATAATTTCGGCTAAAGCCTACATCATTGAGTTGATCGGTACTTCGAATTCCCACCTTGGTTGAAATAATATTATGTTGACGCTCTGAGGTGAGTGCCCGACCCAACATTCGCTCAGACTCACCATCAGAGTAAACATCCGCCGTATCAAAGTAGTTAATACCAGCATCTAGACAAAGTTGGATCATGCTATTGGCTTCTGCCTGATCGGCTTGTCCCCACGCTGAAAAAATCTGACCTTTCCCGCCTAATGTTCCTGCACCAAATCCAAGTTCGGATACCTTTAAACCTGAATTTCCTAAGAAATGATATTTCATCCTACGCCTCTCTCATCAAGTTTTATTCGCTTGAGATCACAATAGCGCTATGAGATTTTTTAAAAAACCACGATAATCAAGAAATACTTTTCTGGTTTTATTGATAATGAATACAGAAGATTTCCAATTTTTTATTCGAGTTGCTGATTTAGGTTCCATCAGCAGAGCCGCTCAAGAAGCCAATATTTCTGTTTCTGTGGCCAGTCAGCGAATTCAACGATTAGAACAAAATCTACAACTCCGTTTGTTGCATCGCACCACTCGTAAAATCAGTCTGACCGAAGAAGGGAAAACCTTGCTTGAACATGGTCGAATCTGGCTTCATGAATTTTCAAGCCTACAGCAATCACTAAAAGTTCAAGACAAATGCCTCTCTGGCACGCTGAGAATCACGACCTCGGCCACATTTGGCACAAAAATTCTAATGCCAGTGATCGCTAAATTTTCATTATTACATCCTGAGCTGAAAATTCACTTAGATTTAAATGACCAAAACATTGATCTGATTCAATATGGGATGGATTTAGCAATACGCATTGGAAAATTAAAAAGTTCAACATTGATTGCCAAAGCACTGACATCAAATCCACGTTTACTCTGCGCTTCGCCCTCATATTTAGAAAAATATGGTCAGCCGCAAACATTGTCAGATCTCAAATTACATCGTTGTATTTTGCAACAACATGAACATGGTTTAACTGATCATTGGAATTTCATAACAAAAATGGGAGAGCTGCAACACATCCAAGTGGCTGGTTATTTCACAACCAATTCAGGTGAAGGCGTTCGGCAAGCCTGTTTATCAGGTTTAGGCATATCCAATCATTCGCTTTGGCATGTCAGTGATGACTTAAAAGCAGAAAAACTTGTTCAAGTTCTCGCTCAGTATCCAGTTGAACCCACTTCAATTTATGCTGTTTTTCCGAATAGAAATTTAATCCCACCCAAAGTTCAATTATTTTTAGAATATTTATTGGACTATTTTCAGAACAGATACCCTGCGCATGTGCACAATTTGCTTTAAAAAACTTATCTAAAACTTTCCCAAACGCCTCTCTGCCCTTCATTTACTTTCGGCGTGTGTCCAAGCTTGACCCAAGGCATATTGTCACCATGAAAATCACTGCCAATGGAAACCGCCAAATCAAATTGCTGAATCATTCGATCCACCATTTGCCGTGTTGAAGCAGGTTCTATACTCGATGGCAGTTCGACTGCATCACCGCCACTCTCAGCAAATAACTCAATCAAATAGCGAATATTGGTAGCAGATAAATCATAGCGTGTCGGATGTGCCAAAACGGCAAAACCTTGACTGGCATGAATCACCTCAATGGTTTCTTTTAAACCCACCCCATCAAATTTCACAAAAGCCTTCTTGCCTTCTTTTAGAAAACGATCAAATGCTTGCTGTGGGCGACTCACGATATTCTTTTCGACCAGTGTTTTTGCAATATGGGTTCGAGTCACTCGATCCGCATGACCATCCACTTTGGCAACCACATCTGGGTAAATATCAAAACCGATACATTTCTCTAATAAACAACAGATCACCTTTGCTCGCTCAGCGCGTATTTTTTTCTGCTTCTCAAGCATGATCTTTATCGGTGTTTCGTCTTGCATATTCAATGCAACAATATGTACACCATAACTCTTTTTGGTATTTTCTCTCGCCCATTGACTAGAAACTTCAACACCCGAAACGATCTGAATATCATGGTCTTGAGCATACATTTGAGCGCGAGCCAAGCCATCCATGGTGTCATGATCGGTTAATGCCAAAGTATGAATTTTTACATCCACAGCAGCCTGCACCAATTGCTCTGGAGACAAAGTACCATCTGAGATAAGGCTATGGGTATGTAAATCGACACCGAACATGGATTGTATTATGCTATCTGACCTATTTCATTGCCGTACTGTAACATGAAAGCGTTGCTCGACTATCTTCCGATTATTATCTTCTTTTATTTTTATAAAACTACCGACCCGAAAGATAATCATCACCCATTATTAGAATTAGTGGGTAGTGCAGGAAATACGGATCAAAATCATATTCTTGTTGCAACCTGCGCCTTACTCATTTCCACACTGGTGGTTTACGGCTGTTTGTTCATTTTCCAAAAATTTAAACTGGAAAAGATGCAATGGTTTATCGTGGTCATGTCGGTTATTTTTGGTGGGATCACCTTAGTTTTCAGCGACGTCACCTATATCAAAATGAAAGCGGTCATTATCAATGTCGGTATCGGCATTGGCTTTTTGGTTACGCCATTATTTAATAAAGAACGAATGCCAATTATTCAAAAAATGCTCGGTTCAGTATTAGAGTTAAACAAAAAGGAATGGATACGATTGAACTGGGCGTGGTGTGGTCAGTTCTTTTTGTTAGCTGCTTTACATTTCTTCTTTGGTTTTATGTTTTTACAAGGAAAATATTGGGGAGAATTCACCGCTTTTGGCGATATTATCGTGTCGCTCAGTTACCTTGCTGTTATACTCTTTTGCTTAAGAAAACGTTTTAAAACCACAGACTAAATTCTGAATCATTGAGCAACTGCTATGCCCTATTTTGTACTCACTTGTACTGATCGTGAAGGTACTTTGGAGAAACGTCTAGCGACTCGTCCACAACATGTAGCACGTCTACAGAAACTGGATGATGAAGGGCGTTTAATTGCCGCTGGCGCACACCCCAAAGACCCTGATGACCTACAAGCTGGTTTTATTGGCAGCACCATCATTGTCGAGTTTGATAGTCGAGAAGCACTTGATGCGTGGATTGAAGAAGAACCTTTTTTAAAAGAAGGGATTTACGCCAAGATTGATGTAAAACCTTTTAACAAAGCGTTTCCAAAAGGGTAAACCATGCGTATTGCATTCCAAAGCTTATTTGCTCTTTGTTTACTCACTTCTAGTGTTTGGGCTGTTGAATCATCAACGGTTCAAACCACTGCAAGCGCAGTAACCAAACCGTTGACAGCAGAACAAATCGCCAAAGCCAAACAGCAACAAGAAGCAAAAAATAAGGCGCTTATTCAAGATCAAGCCAGTCGTTTAAAGCAACTTGAAAATGCCAATCTTGAAGCACTGACTCAAAACCAAGAATTACAGTTAAAAAATGACAGTTTAATTGTGCAAGTCCAAGTATTGCAAAGTGAACGTAGTGCACAAATGTTCCTCTACGGTGCGATGACCATTGCGGTCGGTGTCATTCTTGGCTTTTTTATCGCAAGTTATGTTTATACTAAACGCCGTCGTCAGTGGTAAACCGCAACACACTTATTTATGTCTGAGTCATCAAAACTACAAACAGCCGCATTAGACTGGGAACTCATCGATGGTATTGAAGTTCCCATTTCTAAACAATTCGGCGATGTCTACTTTTCCAAAGACAATGGCTTATTAGAAACACGCCACGTCTTTTTAAATGGCAATGATCTCACTGAGCGTCTTTCCCAACTCAACGATTATCAATATTTTTGCGTTGGCGAAACAGGCTTTGGTACAGGTTTAAACATTTTAGCGTTATGGCAACTTTGGCGACAAATTCGTCCCGATAATCACAGCCATTTACACGCCATCAGCGTAGAAAAATTTCCACTCAGCAAAGCCGATCTCATCCGTGCCCTCAATGTTTGGACTGAGCTACAACCGCTAGCCGAAAAACTAATAGAACAATATCCACTACCGATCGCTGGATGTCACCGCCTTGATTTTCCTGAAGAGCGCTTTAGTCTTGATTTGTGGTTAGGCGATGCACAAGATATTTTTCCAAGTATTCCTAAAACCCAAGCGGTAAATGCTTGGTTTTTGGATGGCTTTGCCCCTTCTTGTAATCCAGATATGTGGCAAGAAAATGTACTCAATCATATTGTTCGTTTATCTGACTTGGGTACAACCTTTGCCTCATTTAGCGTTGCAGGTGTACTGAAACGTGGACTCAAGCAACACGGTATTCAAATCAGTCGCCCACGTGGTTTTGGTCATAAACGAGAAATGCTTAAAGCCATTTGGCTTGATGCTGTTTCACAAACTGAAATAGCATTGCGAAATGCCGAAGAAAATGTGGTGACACAACAACAACCTGAATCCAAAACAACAACGCAGCGAAATATCGCCATCATTGGCGCAGGAATCGCGGGTTTAAGTAGTGCATGGGCATTTGCTCAACGTGGGCATCAAATCACGATCTACGAGCAAAATGAGCCACTCTCAGGGGCATCAGGCAACCCTCTCGCCTTACTCAACCCAAAGCTATGCCCAATTGAACAAGCACATGAACACTTGATGACTTTAAGCTGGCAACATGCTTTGAATTTTTATCCACGTTTCAAAGCGTTTAGACCGATTCAGGTTCAACAAATTGCTTTAAAAAATCCTGATGAGCTTTTGGGATTGGTAGAACAATATCCTGATCATGTTTTATCTGCTCACTGTTCGAATCAGATCAAACCTGAAACAGCATTTTCGAGTTTAGCCTTACAGCACGCAGGCGCCATTTCCCCGCATCAACTTCGTGATGAGATTTTGCAGCATCCCAATATCACGATCCTAAAAGCCAAGATCTCAGATTTAAAGCCAGCAGAAAAGCAAACCGAGCTCTGGCAAGATCAAGAGCGACTTGCATCGGCTGATCATGTGATTGTGTGTTGTGCCAAACAAAGTGCGGATCTGTTTGAAAACTATCCACTACTTAAGCCGATTCGAGGACAAGTCAGTTGGGTAAATAACAGCAATCAACCGCTTCCTCTTGATCAAGCTTATAGCTATGGCGGTTATTGTATGCAGCTTGATGCGACTCAACTGATCTTAGGCGCATCCTTTTTTCCAAATCGAGACGATACCGAAGTATTACCAGAAGACCATGTGCATAACCATGAACTTATCCACAGTGTCTTTCCCGAATACACACAACAGCTCCCATCGACAGACTCATGGCAAGGTCGAGCATCTGTGCGCGCACAAAGCTTAGATTACTTTCCTTTAGTCGGCAAAATGCAAAATACAAATGAGTGCTATACCTTTGCAGGTTTAGGTTCTAAAGGTTTCTTGTTTGCGCCGCTGTGCAGTGAAGTATTAGCTGCATTGGTTTTAGGTGAGCTTTGTCCAATTCCACAAAGCTTATTAGATAAACTCAATCCTCAACGTTTCCAAAAGAAAGTTAAAGTAAAAAAACCTTATTATTCTGGCTAAACTATCGTTTTAAGAAAAATTATTTTAATCAGATTCTTATTTTTTTAAATTTGCCAAAATACCGAAGTATTTTGGCAAATTTTCTTAGCGATTAAGCACCTTGCTCTAAAGCTAAGCCTGCATCACGTGCTGCACGTGTGCCACCCATCAAGACAACATATTCACGAGAACCATCAATACCTTCTAAAAGTTCTGCTGCTCGAGGTGCTTTACTGCCACCCCCGCATAGAATATAAATCGGCTGATCCGCTGCAACCTGAGTCAAACTATCCGCAGTTAATTCAGCAATTGGGCGATTTACTGCCCCTTTGACATGAGCCTCTGTATACGCTTTGGTATCTCGGACATCCCAAATGACAGCGTCTTTTGGGAACTCAAATGTTGTAATTTCTTGTTTACGGATCATTGCGCACTCCTTTGATGTAAACAACACTTGGCAAATGAAGAAAACCCCCTTAGCATCTCAAATATTCTTTCCCTTTGTAAAGGTCTAACTATGCCTTCTTTTGATATTGTTTCTGAATTAGAGTTATTTGAAGTCAATCATGCCGTACAAAACACTCAAAAAGAGATTGCGACACGTTTTGACTTCCGCGGACAGGATGTTTCTATTGAGCTAAATGAAAAAAATAAGGAAATCAAAATCTCAACTGAAAGTGATTTCCAATGTGAACAAGTCTATAGCATGCTCGAAAACCATTTTTATAAACGCAAGATTGACGTACAAGCATTAGATCCTCAAAAAGCCACCGCATCTGGTAAAAATGTGGTTCAAGTTGTCAAACTTAAAGATGGACTTGACTCAGATACCGCAAAAAAAATTAATAAAGCCATTAAAGAAAGCGGCATCAAAGCGCAATCTTCTATCCAAGGCGACAAAATTCGTGTCACGGATAAAAAACGCGATACTTTGCAACAAGTCATGAACTTTTTACGTGAACAACAATTTGGTCTGCCACTCCAATTTAATAATTTCAAAGACTAAGCAATAGGTTCACTATGGCAAAAGATAACCGTCTTTATACGCTGGTTAAAACCACGTCTAAGTTTCCTAAAGGCATTCGTAGCACGCTATGGAGCAAAGCTTTTGGCCGCGTTGTTCCAATGGTGGGAACTGCAAATATTCGCTATTTAGAAGTGGATAAAGACCATGTCACAGTTCGTATCGAAAACCAACGTAATATGCAAAATCATATTAAAGGGGTTCATGCCGCAGCAATGGCGCTATTGGCTGAAACAGCAACGGGTTTTTTAACTGGTCTACATGTTCCAGATAGTCGCATTTTGTTGATTAAATCTTTGCATGTCGATTATTTAAAAGTTGCTCAAGGTGGCTTAACAGCGACAGCAACATTATCAGCTGATCAACAAAAGTTTATCGCTGAAAATGAAAAAGGCGAGTTATTGATTCCTGTCACTGTCATTGATGATGCTGGCAATGAACCAATCCAATGCCAAATGCTTTGGGCTTGGCTGCCAAAACGCAAAAAATAATTTTTTGAATGATAAAAACAAAGCCCAAATGATTTGGGCTTTGTTTTTTTACAGTGTCCTGATCTAAATGATTTTTCCAATGATTAAAATTAGCTGCTTAAGATACTCAGCATCGACGTCATCAAATTGATCCAGTTCATCGCTATCAATATCTAAAACCCCAACACACTCACCATTTTTCATAATCGGTAATACAATCTCAGACTTAGAAGCCGAACTACATGCGATATGTCCTGGAAATTGATCCACATCGGGCACAATCATCACTTGCTGTTGTTGCCATGCTGTTCCACAGACACCACGGCCTTTTGCAATACGTGTACAAGCAATCGGCCCTTGAAAGGGTCCTAGCACCAGCTCATCGTCTTTCACAAGATAGAAACCAACCCATAGCCAATCAAATTGCTGTTTTAATGCTGCACAAATATTCGCGAGATTGGCAATCACATCAGATTCACCATCAACAATCGCTTGAATCTGCGGCACTAGACTTTGATATTGTTCAGCTTTATGACCTTGTTGCAAAACGAGTTCTTCAGCCATGATCTACACTCCAAATGCCAATATGATATAAAACAAAAAGATAGAGCATACATAATCAAGCTCATATCCGTTTGCGTTATATTTTACAAGTTCGCTAAATAAGCTTGTTTAACCTCATCAGAAATCACACGTTTATTGCCATTCACATCAACAGCAACAAAAGTAAAGACCCCTTCCGTAATCCGCACAGGATCTCGAGAGTCATCATGACTATTCCAAACTTCAATTTGTACCTGCACCGAACTATTTCCGATTTTCAGGATTTTGGTGTAGCAGCTAATTACATTTCCGACTTTGACTGGAACCAAAAAAGTCATCTGATTAATCGCGATTGTGGCACAACGACCTTTACTCAGACGTTCAACATGAATCGCACCCGCTAAATCCATTTGAGAGACAATCCAGCCCCCAAAAACATCACCACTCCAATTGGTATCAGCTGGCATTGCAATATTTTGCAGTGATAAAGTACCCTCTGGATGATTCAAGCGTTCCGTCATATTCATTCTCTTAATGTTACTGTAATTGCTGATCTAGCCATTGCTGTAATTCAGGTGTACGTAATGCACCGCTGATTCTTGCTAACTCGGTGGTTTTATTCATCAAGACCAAGGTAGGAATACTTCGGACATTGAATGCAGCACTTAAACGAGGATTTGCTTCCGTATCAATCTTCGCAAAAATTACATATGGATTTTGCTGAGCAACTTGAGCAAAATGTGGTGCCATCATCTTACAAGGACCACACCACTCGGCCCATAAGTCAATCAGAACAGGTAAATCAGTATTGCTAATGAAATGACTAAAATTTTGTTCATTTAACTCAATTGGCGTTTGGGGTAATAATGCCTGATGACATTGACCACAATTCGGATGAACTGCTAATTTTTCTTCGGGTACGCGATTTTTTGCACCACATGATGCACAGACAATCATCATTTACATCACTCCAATATGTTGATGTAAAAATTCTAATTGGGTTGTGACTGCTTTTTCAAACCATGAACCGTGATAAATATCAAAATGTTTCATATCCCACTCATGGTAGCTCACAAAAGGAGCAATATTGGTTGCAGCTTCACGACTCGACTCAATCGGAATCAATGTATCATGCTTCGCTGCAATAAATAAAACAGGAATATTAATCTTACGTACAAACTGAATTGGGCGATAACGCATCAAATTGAAAAATACCCGTGCTGGGACTTCGCCACTCCAGTAATAGTCAGGATTTATAATCGAATGATAACCATAATAACTATCCGAAGTTGGTAAAAAACACAGTCTATATTGATCAACAACAGGTAGAGTCTTAGGTACCAACCCCATCTTAGACCCCATATAGTCCTGACTAGAGCGCTTTAAAGCCTCAGGATAACGCTGAAGTGGGTAATGCTTGGCCGTCTCTGCACCATCTACATAGGGCACCTGTACCATCACTGCTTGGATGTTTTTGAGGTCACTTGCCAAACTCAGTGCATAACCACCACTCAAGGATGTTCCCCAAAGAATAATTCGCCGGCTGTCAATCAACTTACAGTTAGATGCATGTTGAATCATGGTTTTCCAATCATCTAATTGAGCAGTTAAGGAAACCAATTCTCGTGGTTTTCCCGTACTCCCCCCCCAAAAACGATAATCGAATAGAATGACGGCATAACCCGCTTGAGCAAAACGTTGTGCATATTGCACTAATTTAAATTGACGCAATCCTGCAAAGCCATGTGCCATTAAAATTACGGCAGGTTTAATATTTGTCTTAGGAAGATAAAAATCAGCAGCGATCGTTTCTTCACCACTTGGAACATACAACGGCTCAACAGTGTAGGTGTGCATGCGCGCTCCATTACGTTATCTTTTTTAGGTTCATCGTTTATTTACTATAGACATTTAAACTCAACATTAAGCTTAATGCTATGATAGAGCATAAAATGTTTTGTTTGTTTTTGGAGTGACAAGATGTCAGAGAATATTGGTTTTGCAGGTCAAATTGGACCAGATCACGTCGAGCAGGTCGTAGAGAAAGGATTCAAATCTATTATCAATAATCGCCCAGATATGGAAGGAGGCCCTGAACAGCCGACGAGTGCTCAAATCGAGGAGTCTGCACGTAATGCAGGATTAGATTATGTCTATCAACCTGTTGTTGCAGGTCAAATTAGCGAATTAGATGTCCGTACTTTTGCAAACCATTACAACGAATTACCAAAACCTATTTTAATGTTTTGTCGTACAGGTAATCGTTCAAATAACTTATACCAATTAGCGAAACAAATGGATTTGTTGGATGATTGACATCTAAAATCAATAAATAAATTTAAAAAAAACCAGCTTAATTATTCTTAAGCTGGTCTAAACTAGAAGAATACTTTATTTAATTTCTAAGAAAATAGTTTGAGATTTACCACCTGGAACATTCGTTGCTATTTTCACATCATCTCCTGCTGCACATTTTAACAAGCGAACCGTATAACTAACAACTTCATTGCCAGCACTACCGAATGTATTTGGCGTAAATAACGGTATTGTATCTGGTACTGGTAAAGAGCCACTAATAATTTCTGCCTCACATGAGTTACTATTTTCTGTGTTATCTTTTACAGTAACAGATACGCCAGTTCCTGATGGCATCGGCACTGTTTTCTGAGTGTTACCAAAAACTTGGAATTTAAAACTTCCATTTCCAGATAAAATTCGTCCAGTATCTTGTTCAATACCACTACCCCAAACATAAGTCGGTGTATCATGAGAGAAAGCAAACAAAAGCTGCTGACGTAAAATAGCACTCAAACCATTATTACAAGAGTTTGGAACATTAGGTTGTGAAATTGATGAAGCTGCACAAGCTAAAGCACCTGATGCTTTCGTATAAATAAACTCACCGACATTATGAATATTATCTTCGTTATCATCGCGGAATAGACTACCAATATTATGGGTTAGTTGGTCAACACCTTCTGTGTATAGCTGATCACCATTGGAATCAATATAATCTTTATCGCCTTCCACATAGGCTAATACGGTAACGCGATTGTTTAAAGGTCTAGGATTTTGAGTAATTAATCTAACCGAACACTCTCCTTTAACTGAAGCACAACTTGGTTCAATTCGCCCACCTTCTGAAACAAAGCTAATTACCGTACCATCTGGTACTGGATTACCCAAACGATCCGCCATACGGGCTACAATTGTCGAAACATCACCATCGATATCTGTTCGTAAAGCTTGCTTTGTTACTGACAAACTTAGTCCTTTTTGAGTAACTCGCCCGCTTGAAACAGAAACATCTTTAGATCGAACAAAAACATTTTTATCAGATACTAACGTAGCTTGAATCTCTACTGGACCAGGGATATTGCCTGGGTACAAATTCACACGCACTTTGCCTGAAGAATCACTTTTTACAATTTTAGAAGCGCGATTCCCTAATGACACGAATTCTAAATCTATTGGGGCATCAATGATTTTAAGTTCAACTTCTTTATCTTTTGCAGGAGAACCATTTGCATAAAGCGTAAATTCAATTTGTCCAGATGCAGCAGAGCCACTACTCTTAATACCCAAATTAACAGGACTAGTCGTTGTATAAACTAATGAGTCAGGCTTAATTTGCGCAATCTGTACAGGTATTTCTAAACGTAGGATATTCTGTCCACTAACACCAATTGTTTGCGAGCTTTCACAAAGTTCACCATTAGCTGCAATCGCTTTATAAGAAGTCACAATATTCCCTTGATTAGAAGAAACTACTGTAGCTGGTTCAAATGTGCCGCAAGTTGCATCAAAAGTTACACTTACATTATTCTGTGGTGAAAGGGTCGTAGCATTTAGTGATCTCAAAGTAACATTCGTTGTACCACCAACCTCCAGATTATTTTCTGCTACTTGTAACTCACTTAAAATAATATTTGCGGCTTGTAAAGAAAAGTTTTTTGGCGATGCCGCTACTGTAAGACCATTGTAATCAGCAGATGCTGAAATTTGATAAGCACCCGTTATATTAATATTTTCTGGACGAACAGAAATAATTGCATATCCATCTGCATTTGTTAAAACAGCACCATTTGAACTACCTAGTATCACGCCTCCAGTTGCAGAAAAAGTGACTAAAGCACCTGAAATACCATTGTTTGATTGATCTGATACTTTTACTTTTGCAATCACACCTTCACTGGTTATTGCCACTGTTGGAATATTATTCTGATCTAATAACTCAAGTGAACCAATATTAACTGCTTTTACCTCTTCGCCTGTACCAGGATTAGTCGGGTTAGTAGAAGAATCACCTCCTTGGTTATTATAGTACCCTTTACTACCACCACCACCACAGCTTGCAAGTAAAATTGCCATACTGATCACAGACAACTTGAGTGTAAGTTGTTTTTTGTTCATCATCATTCCTTTACATCCCCAATCAAAGCCCATTATGGAATAAGATTTTTTTCATTATAAAAATATGCCTAATGTAACCATACTATTAATTTTCTGTAAATATGCTTTATTAATGAGTAAAAAAAATTAAAGAGAAATAGATCAAGCTTTAGATTAAAATTGATAATTGTAGATTAATTTTTTCTTTTTTTTTCAGACATACAATAAATTAAATAGATGCAAAAAAGTTTTATCCATAGATAGATTAATCTAAGTAAAATGCATTAAACCACCATTCCAATTAACTGCTTATTACCTCACGTTGCCCGGATGATATTCCTGAGTTTAATGCAGCAGTTTTAAGAGAACTAAATCTTTAATTTATATTTCTCTCTTTCAGCGCCATAAAAAACACCCCAACCTCTTACGAGACTGGGGTGTTTAGATTTAAAAGCTGGCGATGACT